>JACDDL010000334.1 GCA_013817045.1 Actinomycetota bacterium
GCGCCCGCTTTCAAGTCGCAGATATCGGCCTCATGGGCTGCCTGGTAACCGAGAAGACCCACAACGGCGCCGAGGACAGCGGCACACGCAAGGTAGAGGCCTTTCTGGTTCATCTCGGGGGACATCTCGGTGAGGCGCGTTCCTTCGGTCGGAAGGTCAAAGGTGTCAAGGTTCTCGCGTCGGAGGCCGGGCCCTACGTGGAGACACTCGTTCGCCGCTTCCGCGCCGGCCGGGGCGAAGGGGAATCCTTTGCAGCATTCGTAAATCGCCTGTCGGATCAGGAGCTTCAGCGCTTTGGCTCCAAGCCGCCGGCCGGCCGGATGACGCCTCCGCCGGCTGCACTCGCCCAACCTCGAGCTTCGTAGCGGGCGGCCGGATGACCTCACCTTCCCGAAGCAGCCATCGAAGCGACCCCGTCGAGAGGGCTGGTTTCGCCGCCCCACAGTGGGACTACTCGCGACTCGAGAACGCAGAGCCGATCGAGGTCATCAGGTGGGTGGTGCGCACCATCGAGAGACTGGCGGTCGCAACCTCTTTTCAATCGTCGGGGCTGGTGATCCTCCACCAGATAAAGACTCTCGCGCCGGGTATCCCGGTTCTCTTTCTGGACACTGGGTTCCACTTCGATGAGACACTCGAGTTCCGAGACCGCATCACGAAACAATGGGGCCTCAACATCGTCAACCTGAGGGGCGAGCACGGCTCTCCCGGCCGGCAAGCAGAGCTGTACGGCCTCGACCTCTATCTCCGCGACCCGAACAGGTGCTGCGCGATGAACAAGGTCGAACCACTCCAGAAGGAGCTCGAGGGCTACGACGGATGGATCTCGGGGCTGCGTCGCGACCAGTCGCCTCTGCGCGCCCACACTCCCATCGTCGAAGCCCAGCTGCTCCCGTCGAACAACGAGATCTTGAAGATCCACCCCCTTGCCAACTGGACAAGAGACGACGTGAACAGATACGTAGCCGATCACGAAATACCCACCCACCCACTGCTGGAGCAGGGCTATGCCTCGGTGGGGTGTCAACCCTGCACGACTCCACTTGATCCGCACGAGCACGACGAGCGCGCCGGCCGCTGGGTGAGCTTCAACAAGAACGAATGCGGAATCCACTCCTTCGGCAAATCGGGAGGGGCACGTGAAACCGAGGCCGAGCAGTGACCATGCGGGCCGTGCCCTTTCATTGCCCTTACTGCGCGGAAGAAAGCATCGAGCCGGCAGACGACAAGTACGGCTACTACTGCTCCTCCTGTGACCGTCGCTTCGAGGTGCGCTTCGTAGGACTCGGCGCGCCGTGACGGCCTCTGCACAGAGTTACCCGGGCAAGCGTTGCGTGTGCCGGCATCGCCTGGACTTCTGCGATCAGACCTGCGTCGCCGGCATGCTCGAGTCGAACTTCTATATGTCGGCGCTCAACTTGACCAATCGGAGGGCATTGGTCGTGGGTGCCGGAAATGTCGCCTTGGAGAAGATAGAGGGGCTCTTGGCGTGCAACGCGTCGGTGAGGGTCGTGGCGCCGGAGGCGCTGGACGAAGTAAGTGACCTGGCGGCATCCGGCTCCCTCGAGTGGCGCCGGCGCCGGTACAGAAGCTCGGACTGGGACGGATGCTGGCTGGCCATTGCGGCAACCGCCGACACCGAAACCAACATACGCGTCTTCGAGGACGGGGAGGCACGGCAGAAGCTGGTCAACGTGGTCGACGTTCCGCCTCTGTGCAGCTTCATATTGCCGGCGATCGTGAGAACCGGACCCATCGCGATTGCCATCTCGACCGCAGGAGCAAGCCCCGCCCTCGCCAAACGGATGAAGGGGGAAATCGGCGCCCTCTTCGGCCGCGACTACGCCGAGCTCGCGACCTTGCTGAACGAGGAGCGCGGCTGGGCAAAGAGGGAGCTGCCCGGCTACCGCGACCGCAAAGTCTTCTTCGAATCCATCGTCGCCGGCGCTCCCGACCCCATCCAGCTGCTCAGGCAAGGAGATCGAGACGGTGTGCGCGGCCTCATCACGAGGGCGAAACGACGCGCATGGGCGGAAGCAAGGGCCGGCCAGACGCCCAGGGAGCAGCGCGAGTCCACCGGAAAGGGTTTTGTCTCTCTGGTGGGAGCCGGTCCCGGAGACCCCGGGCTGCTGACCGTCGCAGGCAGTCGCCGGCTGAGTCGCGCCGACGTCATCATCTACGACCGCCTCG
>JACDDL010000142.1 GCA_013817045.1 Actinomycetota bacterium
GCGCCCGCACCACAGGATTCCGTGCCCTTGCCGCAGCCGCATGGGCGGGGGTCGCAGTGTCGCTTTACTTCATCTTCTTCGTCGCACGTGAGGCGGACCCGTCCATGGGGGGACAGCTCCAGCGCATCTTCTATCTCCACGTCCCGTCCGCCTGGGTTGCCTACATCGCCTTCGCAACCGTGTTCATCGCCTCGATTGCCTACCTGAGGACGGGGGGGCGCAAGTGGGACCTGGTTGCCCATTCGGCTGCGGAGCTGGGGGTTGTGTTCTCTTCGCTCGTCTTGATCACGGGCCCGATCTGGGCCCGGCCGGTGTGGGGCACATGGTGGCAATGGGATGCGCGTCTTACCTCCGCCCTGGTGATGTGGCTCACCTACGCCGGCTACCTGCTCTTTCGGGGCCTCGCAGACGATGGGTCGCAGATCGCCCGCAGTGCCGCGATCGTGGGAATCGCCGGGTTCATCAACGTGCCTTTCGTTCACTTCTCCGTCCGGTGGTTCAGGACACTTCACCCGAGCGGTCCCGCGGTCGGGGACGCCGCCGGGGGCTCCACCCTGGGCGGTACCGAGCTTCTCGCTTTTTTCTCGGCATTGATCGCCTTCACGCTGCTGTTCGCCTGGCTGCTTGCGGTGAGGGTCCGGCTGGGAGCTCTTGCCGACGAGGTCGGCCGGCTCGAGCTCGAGGGCGACCTTGCGGACGGCTCCCCTATGGCACGCTCCGTCCCGGCCATCACCTAGCCGGAGGAGACGATGAGCGATCTCGCCTGGTTGTTCGTCGCCATGGCCGCCGTGTGGGTGGGCATCGGCGGGTATCTCCTGACGATCTCGGCGCGCCAGCGCCGCCTCGAGCAGCGCCTCGAGGACCTGGACCGCTAACACCACCGGGCCGACACCCCACGGGGCAGCCAAGCCGGGCAAAGTCGCTGCTCAAGGGTACAAAGTCCCGTTTTGACTTCCCCCCTGCGTTGTAAGCTTGCGGGCGATGGCACTCCGAGAACGCGTAACGCAAAGAGCCGACAAGCCCATGACCTGGTCCAAGGCAATCCTGCTTGGGTTTCTGATCTGGATCGTTTCGATCCTGCTTCTCGGACAGGTGCCCTCGCTCATCATCTACAAGGCCGACGAGCTCGTCGCCCAGATCATCGAGTTCTCCAAACGCCTACCCGGCGTCGGAGACCAGGGCTTGGCCACGATCCAGATTCGGATCATCCGAGACATCATCGCCAACACGGTGCAGATAGGCATTCTCGTTGCAATGTTGATCGGCGCGTACATCTGGCAGGAAAAGAAGCGCAAGCGCACCGGGTCGAAGGGCCTGTCCGACCCGGTCAAGGGCTACATGTCGGGCAAATAGGAGAAGAGAGAGCCGGTGCCAGACGTACCCGAGCCCAAGCGCATGGAAATTATCGAAAAGCCCATCTTTCGGGATGACTACGAGATGGGCCTGGTCGACTCCGACTGGCTCCGGGGGGCCGTCAAGCCCAAGCGCTTCATCGACTTCATCCCGGAGCAATGCATCCTGTGCGAGGGGTGCGTCGATATCTGCCCGTGGTACTGCATCTTCATGGTCAACCCCACAGCGGTCGAAGACTCCGGCAATGTCGAGCTTGCGCGCCAGATGGACACCGACGACATCCTTTTCCTGATCGACGACAACGCCTGCACGCGCTGCAATCTATGTGTCGAACGCTGCCCCACCGGCGCACTGGTACAAAGTGAAGTAACCGGCGGACGCAAGAAGCGGGGCGGGGGACGTGCCTTGGGTACTGTGCCGGAAAAGCAGCGGGCGTCATAAGGGGTGTTGAGCGGTGGCTAGATCGGCGCGATGGAATCCGAGAGAGAAGCTAGCCGAGCGCATGAGCTCGTTCCAGAACGGGCAATTGTGGCGCTCGATCTTCAGACCGGGCTCGATCTTCCGCAAAGGCTACGCAGACTCACCGAGGAACCGGGCCTACGTCGTCATGAACTCGCTGCTGTACCACCTTCACCCGGTGAAGGTGAAGCGGCACGGAATCAAGCTGTCCTACACGCTGTGTCTCGGTGGGCTTTCCTTCTTCCTCCTCATCCTCCTCACGATCACCGGGATCTACCTGATGTTCTTCTACAGGCCATCGGTGGACCTCGTGTACTCGGACATGCAGAGACTGCACACCTCGGTCTCATTCGGCTTGCTGGTGCGAAACCTGCATCGTTGGGGCGCACACCTGATGGTGATCACCGTGTTCCTGCACATGGCGCGTGTGTTCTACACCGGCGCATACAAGCCACCGCGAGAGTTCAACTGGATCGTCGGCGTCATCCTGCTGCTGCTGACGCTGTTGCTTGCCTTCACCGGGTACCTGCTCCCGTGGGACCAGCTGGCCGTCTGGGCCGTCACGGTCGGAACCGAGATGATGAAGAACTCGCCGGTCGTGGGCGACCAGGTTCAGTTCGCCCTTCTGGGGGGACCCGTCATCGGGCCCGAGACGCTGCTGCGCTGGTACACGCTCCACGTTCTGTTCCTTCCGTTCATCATCGTCATCTTCATCTCGATCCACTTCTGGCGCGTGCGCAAGGACGGAGGTATCTCCGGCCCCCTCTAGGGGCTTGAAGGGAGACGTCATGCCTACCCCCGACGAAATCTACGAACAGGTACTCAGCGAAGAGACGTCAAAGGGCTCCTCCCCGGCGGTTGCACAGGCGCGCGCCAAGGCGGCGCGGGTGCGCGCCCAGAAGGGAGCGGCCAAACCCGCAACGCCGGCTCCCGAGGCCTCCTCGGGGGACGGAGACGGCGCCCAACCCGCGGCCCAGGCGGAGGCCCAGCCCGCAGCTCAGGCGGGGGCTCAACCCGCGGCCGGCGCAACGGCACGGCCGGCGGGAACGGCGACCAAGACCAAGCCGGCCGCCAAGCCGGCGCCGGGAAACGGCGCGCCGGCGACCAAGACGAACGGAGGGGGCAACGGCGCCGCGGTCCCAGAACGGGTCCAGCGTCTGCTGGCGGTGGTCAAGCCCGAGTCGATCCAGAAGGTCGAACGTCAACCGATGGACCGGGTCAACGTGTGGCCCCACCTCATGGCCGCCGAGTTCCTGGCGCTGCTGGTCGTCATGGCGCTGCTGACGTTCTTCTCGGTTGCGGTCGACGCCCCTCTGAGAGAGCTCGCCAACTTCAACCAGACGCCCAACCCGTCCAAGGCCCCGTGGTACTTCCTGGGCCTCCAGGAGCTCCTCCGCTACTTCCACCCCCAGGTCGCCGGCGTAACGATTCCGACGGTGATCATCATCGGTTTGATGGTGGCCCCGTTCGTCGATCGGAACCCGTCGACCCGGCCGGACGATCGCAAGCTCGCCATCGTGTTGTTCACCTTCTTCGTGATGAGCTTTGCGGTGTTGACGATCATCGGGATGTTCTTCCGGGGCCCAGGCTTCAACTTCACCTTCCCCTGGTACGACGGAATCTTCTTCGAGCTGTAGTGACCAACGATCTGAAAGAGGTGTTCTAGAGGTGGCTGAAGCTGCTTCCCGGGGATCGGGAGACGACGTCTCCGTCCAGAAGGTTCCGGAGAAGAAAAGGAAGCCGCTGACTCCGGACCAGATGGCGGTTTCGCGACGCATGTTCCTGAACCGAGCTTGGACCGCCACCTTTGCGACCTTTCTCGGTTTCTTCGGAATGAGCACGCTGTCGTTCCTGTGGCCCAAGTTGAGCGGCGGCTTCGGAACGGCCATAACCGTTGGCGATGCGGCCGAGATCCTCAAGCAGGTGGGCCCGGACGGCGGGTACAAGCCGTTGTTCAACCCCGAGGGCCGCTTCTGGCTCACCTACTACGACGGGACGGGCGATTCGCCGGTCTATGCGGCGGTGGGCGCAACCGAGTTCAAGGTCCAGGCCCTCTACCGCAAATGCGTTCATCTCGGGTGCTCGGTCCCCCACTGCAGCAAGTCGATGCTCTTCGAGTGCCCGTGCCACGGCTCGAAGTACCGGCTGAACGGCGAGTACTACGGCGGCCCCGCGCCGCGAGGTCTCGACCGCTTCCCCGTATCGGTGGCCGCCGGCATGCTGGTGGTCGACACCGGCGCGCTCGAGGTCGGTCCACCGCGCGGTACCAACACGTGGGACAAGTTCGCCGAGCCCGTCGGGTCGCTGTGCGTCCCGACTTGATCCAGCCCGGGCCTGGGTAGAAGTCGATGGACACCGGACAGGTCCTGCTCGTCGCGCTTGCCGTGCTGGTGCCGGCGGCGCTGTTGTGGGCTGTCTTCCTCATGCGCTCGGGCCGCACCAGAAAGCCCAGCATCATGCTTGGCATTCCTCACGCCATGCGCCCGGCTCAACCCGACGAGAAGCTCGAGGGCCCGCGCCTCGAACGCATCATGGTCTTCGGGCTGATCTCGACCCTGGCGGTGGCGATCTTCATCCCGATGTACTGGCTTCCGGAGTCCCAGCGGCAGGCGTCGTTCACCGAACGGTTCGAGGAGGAGTCGGTGGAACGGGGCGCGCTCATCTTCGCCGTTCCCCCCGAGATTCCCGAGGATGCCGACGCCGCGGCCTTCCGGGCCAACGAGCGGGCGCTGGCGCTCGGACAGGGCTGCGCACAATGCCACGGCGCGTCCACCGGAGAGAGCGGGGTGGACGATCCGGCTCAGGCCGCCGCCGGCGGACAGTCGGTCTTCACCGACCCAGAGACCGGAAAGAGCGTCAACTACCAGGCGCCTCCGCTCCAGAATGTGTTCCAGCGCTGGGACGAAGAGGTGATCGAGTTCACGATCGAGCGCGGTCGCCCGGGGACGGACATGCCGGCCTGGGGGGTCGAGTACGGCGGTCCCATGACCGAACAGATGATCGACGACGTCATCGCCTGGATGGCGAGCCTGCCCGGCAACCAGGAGGCGCCGCAGATCCCAGAGGACTGCGCCAACCCCAAGGGCGATGCCCTGGTCGGCTGCGGCGGGAAGATATTCGAGGCGCGCTGCGCCGTCTGCCACGGGCCGCAAGGGCAGGGCAAGGAGGACAAGGGGATCTGGTACCAGGGGGCTGCGCTGTGGAAGGGCGACGTAAAGCACCTGACCAAGAGCCAGCACCTCACCACGGTGAAGAACGGGCGCCGCTTCGCCTTCATGCCGGCCTTCGCCGAGGCACCCGCACAGGGCATCCCGGTGCCTCAGTATCCGTTGACCGAGGCTCAGATCGAGGCGGTCGTGGCCTACGAGCGAACCCTCTAGAGGAGACGGCGAGCAATTGGATCTCCTGTTCTTTGAAGGCGCCGGAGCGGTGATCTCGGCCATCATCGTCTTCTGCGGAAGCGTCTGGATGCTGCTGGCCGTCATCATGGGCCCGCGCCTCGCCTACTTCGTGGCCGCTTCGGTCACGCTCGGCTTCCTCGTCATCATGGGCATCGTCTGGTCGATCAGCCCGCTCGGCCCGGTCGGCCAGCTTCCGGAGTGGGATGCCGTAGCGATCGGCGAGGAGGCGGCCGAGCTCGACTTCGATCCGGCGGCCCAGTACCCCGAAGGGGACTGGCGGCCCCCCGACACCGACGACGCCGCCGAGGCCACCCAGGCAACCGAGCTCGAGAGCAATGCCCTCGACTACCTCGAGGAGGCGATCGGCGCCGGCGACGTAACCGCCTTCCAGGCGGTCGATGAGGCGGTCGTCAACTCCGACAACACCCGCCTTCTCGATCAGGGGGCCGGCTACGGCGCAGTGACGTTCGAGCCGGCCGAGCCCGCCGAAGGCCAGCAGGGCGGGGAGCCCGAAGGAGGTCCGGGCGGCGCCGTCGTTGCCGTTCTCCAGTACGACCCCGGCAACCCGCTGGGTCTGGCGCGCGCCATCACCGCGGGAACCACCGTGCTCTTCGCCCTTCACCTGTTCGGTCTCAATCGCTCCGAAGGCCGGGCGCGCCGCCGGCTCGCGGAGGTGCCCCATTGAACCGGGCCCGGCTCCCCGCTGCAATCGCCCTGATTGGGCTCCTGTCCACCGCCTGCAGCGGCGGGGTGAACGCGGGCGAGGACGGCGGCATCGCGTTCATCCTCTTTACGATCATGCTGCTGGCCGTGGTGGGCGTGATGGCCTTCATCCTCGGTCGCGAGGACTGACGCCCACAACCGCAAAGGGGTAGCTTGGGGCGAGAGCGGCGCGATCTTGCACCGCGTGTAAAGGGGGAGACGTGACCACACAAGCGCCCACCGACCAGCGGGTGGAAAAGAAGAAGAAGCTCAAGAACAAAGAGTACGAAGCCCACCTCGCCGATCTGCAGACCGAGCTCGTCAAGCTCCAGTACTGGGTGAAGGATCAAGGGCTCCGCATCTGCATGCTCTTCGAGGGCCGGGACGCTGCCGGAAAGGGCGGTGTGATCAAGCGGATCACCGAGCCCCTCAACCCAAGAGGCGCCACCGTCGTGGCGCTCGGGACCCCCACCGAGCGTGAGAAGACCGAATGGTACTTCCAACGCTATGTCGAGCACCTGCCGGCGGCGGGCGAGATCGTCCTGTTCGACCGAAGCTGGTACAACCGCGCCGGGGTCGAACGTGTGATGGGTTTCGCCGACGAAGAGCAGGTGCAGGAGTTCATGCGGTCCTGCCCCGAGTTCGAACGGATGCTGGTCAAGTCCGGGATCATCCTGTTGAAGTACTGGTTCTCCGTCAGCGATGAAGAGCAGGAGCGCCGGTTCCTGAAGCGAGCCCAGGATCCGAAGCGGCGCTGGAAGCTGAGCCCCATGGATCTTCAGTCGCGCACGAAGTGGATCGAGTACTCGAGGGCCAAGGACGAGATGTTCTTCAACACCGACATCCCGGAGGCGCGCTGGTTCACTGTGGAGTCGGACGACAAGAAGCGTGCGCGCCTCAACTGCATCAACCACATCCTGCAGCAAGTCCCCTACAAAGATGTTCTGCCCGCCGGGACCATCGATCTTCCGCCCAAGCAGAAGGGCGACTACCAGCGCCCACCAAAAACCGATCACATAGCCGTGCCCGACGCCTTCTGAGCGAACGGGTCGCGCACGCGTATCCCGACGAACTTGCGAAGGTCGCGGTCGTGAGACCAAACGGTGGAAACGCCGTGCTGGCGCATCAGTGCCACGACATGTGCATCGGGGACGAGGTTGCCCCGGGCGGTTACGCCGGTGGTGACCGTGCGGTAGAGGCTCCAAAACCCGGCGCTCTCGCCCGGCGTCCGGACATGGGCCCGGCGCACCAATCCATCCAGGTTCGACATCGCTGCAGCCACGGTCAACGGGTTCCCAAAGATGGCCGGATGAGTCGAGATCCTCAGATAGGACATCAGCACCGGCCAGAAGAGATAGAGGAGGTCCGGGCCCTGTGCCAGCTCCTGGACGATCTCTGATGCCCGATCATAGAAGGGGCTGCTGCTGTCGGACGCATACACGAGCACGTTGACGTCGACGGTCGCGCTCACTGAGCGTTCAGGGCTGCGTAGACAGCGTCCTTATCCTCGAGGGGCACGCGCGCCTTCATCGGTTGAACGGCCCAGTCGAGAGGTTCTTCAGGCCGGTTGGCGCCGTTGTCCTTGAGGGCTGCCGCCACTAGCTCCGATATGAGCCGCCCCAGCGTTTTCCCTTCTGCTTCGCTGCGCCGCTTGAGCTCTTTCAGTATTGAAGCATCGAGGTCGACCGTGGTTCGCGCCATATGCGTGATGCTACCCTATGGTGCATCAGATGCTAAATCCGGGATGGATTCTCGGATGCCCCCGTGCTCAGGGAGTGGCGAACACCCGGCTCGCCGAGTCGACCACCCTGTCGATGTGCTCGGAGGTATGTGCGGCCGATACGAACAACGCCTCGAAGCGCGACGGGGGGAGATAGACCC
>JACDDL010000143.1:0-414 GCA_013817045.1 Actinomycetota bacterium
CGATCGCTTGGAGAGTCCGTCCTCGAACACGACCATCGATCCAACGGCCTCGGCCGGCCCGGTATTCGAGATGTCGTAACACTCGATCCGCAGGGGAGCGTCCTCCATGGACAAGACGCTTTGCAAATCGTTCAACTGACGCGTGCGAGCAACGAAATCATTCGAGCGTTTGAGCCGGTGCTGCTCGAAGGCGCTCTGCGCGTTCCGGTGCACGGTTTCGAGCAACGCCCTCTTGGCCCCCCGTTCGGGCACCTTGATGCGCACCTTGGCGCCTCGCGTCTCCGACAACCAGTGGTCGAGCAGCTCATGATTGTCCGGTTCGGCCGGAACCAACACCTGTTTGGGAACCTCGTTGTCGGCATACAGGCGCTCGAGAAAGCCGCCCAGGAGCCGCGGCGTGTCCAGGTCCTCAAC
>JACDDL010000143.1:424-7739 GCA_013817045.1 Actinomycetota bacterium
CACTTTGTCCACGATGAAGCCCTTGCGGCCCGAGACACGCCCCCGCCTCACAAAAAAGACTTGGAAGGCAGCTTCGATGTCATCCTGGGCAAGGCCGACGACATCGAATTCTCCGGATTCACCGGTAACCATCTCCTGGCGCGCGATCGCCTTGTTTACGTTCTCGATCTCGTCGCGCAGCTTGGCCGCCATCTCATACTCCAAGCGCGACGCCGCCTCCTTCATTGCGTTGTCGAGACGATCGAGCACCGGCTTGGTGTGACCGTCGAGGAACTCGCACATTTCCATGACGATCCGGCGATGCTCATCGGCGTCAACCGCTCCCACGCAGGGACCAGCGCAGCGTTGAATGTGATAGAGGAGGCATGGACGCCCGCGCCGGTGACAACGATCGAATACCCCCTGGGAACAAGTCCGCATCGGAAACGTACGAAGCAGCAGATCGAGCGTGTCGCGTATCGCGTACGCGTGAGCAAACGGCCCGTAGTACTTGACGCCTTTGCGCCTGGGGCCCCGCATGACGCGCGCCCTCGGAAACTCCTCGTCAAGGGTGATCGCCAGGTACGGATAGCTCTTGTCATCCCGATAGCGCACGTTGTAGCGGGGCCGATGCTCCTTGATCAGGTTGAGCTCGAGATGCAGGGCCTCTATCTCGCTGTCCGTGACGATCCATTCGACGTCCGCCGCGGCCTCGACCATGGCGTGGGTCCGGGGGTGGAGATCGGAGGCGAAGTAACTGCTCAAACGGTTCCTCAGCAGCTTTGCTTTGCCGACGTAGATCACCCGGCCCTGACGGTCCCGGAACATGTAGACACCGGGGCGCGCCGGTATCGCACCGGGTCGCACCAATCTCTTTGTGTCTGCCATGTATTTCTCCTAGGGGCCGAGCAGGTCCGGGCGGCGCTCCCGGGTGATCCGCTCGGCCTGGTCCCGGCGCCACCGCTCCACTGCGCCGTGGTCTCCCGAGAGGAGCACCTCGGGGACGCTCCACCCACGATAAGACGCCGGGCGCGTGAACTGCGGGTACTCGAGCCGTCCTCCGGTGTGAGATTCGTCCGCAAGCGAACCCTCGTTCCCCAGGGCCCCCGGAAGCAGGCGCGAGACGGCCTCGATGACGACCAGCGCTGCGAGCTCGCCTCCCGCCAACACATAGTCGCCGATCGAGATCTCGTCGTCCGCCAGGTGCTCGGCCACGCGCTCGTCTACTCCTTCGTAGCGCCCGCAGATGAGTATCAGATGCCCGTGCCCCGCCAGGCGCTTGACCCCTGTCTGGTCCAAACGAGTCCCGCGCGGCGACAACAGGACGATGTGGGAGCTTTCCTCTGCGACTTCCTCGACGGCGGTGAAGATAGGCTCCGGACGCATCACCATGCCCGCGCCACCGCCGTAGGTCGCATCGTCCACCGATCGGTGGGGGCCGAGGCCGTGCGCGCGGAGGTCGATCACGTTGACCTCCAGCCGTCGCGCGGCGATCGACTTACCCAGGAGGCTGGTGCGGAGCGGTGCGTCGAAGAGCTCGGGAAAGATCGAGACGACGTCGATGCGCATGCCGGCTAGCCTGGCAGGCCGTTCACGGGTCGAGCAGTCCATCCGGCGGGTCGATGGTCACCTTCCTGTCGCCGAGGTCGACCTTCACCACGATGTCCTTGACGATCGGCACCAGGCGCTCGCCGGCGGCGGCATCGATCGCAAGGAGGTCCTGGGCCGCGCCGGGGACGACCCCCACGACCGTTCCGACCGGCGCGCCGGAAAGATCAACCACGGAGCAGCCGGCCAGCTCGTGGGGCCAGTATTCGTCCGCGTCCAGCCGCCGTAGCTCGTTCGAGCCGATGTAGAGCGTCCCCCGGCACCGTTCGGCGTCGGCGCGGGAGTCGATCCCCTCGAACTTGATCAGAAGCCGTTGGCCGTGCCCGCGGTTTGTCTCCACCGTCAGGACGCGCCCGTCGGCGTGAACCACGCTGGCACCAGGTTGGAAACGTCCGGGATCGTCGGAGATGGGCACGACGTAGACCTCACCCCCCAGGCCGTGCGGCTTTCCTATGGCGCCGGCCAGCAGTTTGCCGGGACGGCTCAGTCGATGACCTCGACCAGCACGGGAGCGGCGTCCCGCTCGCCGGTGGAGCGTGCAAGAGTGCGGAGTGAGCGGATGATGCGGCCGTTCTTGCCGATGATCTTCCCCATGTCCTGAGGGTCCACGGACAGCTCGAAGATGGCTTCGCCGTTCTCGCCTTCGACCTCGGTGATCTCGATGGCTTCGGGATTGTCGACCAGCCATGGCACCACGAAGTCGAGCATCGCCCTGCTCAAGTCGCCGACGCCCCGGCTTCTTCGGAGGCGGAAGCTTCCTCTCCGGTCTCTTCTTCCACGGAGGCGGCCGGAGTTGCCCGGGACGCTCCGGGCGCGGCGCGGCGCGGCGCAGGTGCGGATCCGGATTCTCCGGGTGGGGGCTCGCCCTTGAACGCGGACCAGGCGCCCGAGATGGCCAGCAGCTTCCGTGCTTGTCCGGAGGGCTGAGCGCCCCGCTGCAGCCAGAACACGGCCCGGTCGGTGTCGATGGAGACCACCGAAGGGTCCTCACGGGGGCCGTAGTGCCCGATCGACTCGATGATCCGGCCGTCGCGCGCGCTGCGGGAGTCGGCCACCACCACACGATATGAAGGCTGCTTCCGCTTTCCGACGCGCATGAGCCTGATCTTGACCATGGTCCTCCTTGGAAGAACTTGCAAAAGTTTCTGTTGGCGGCAGCACGGCGGCGGCCGCAGCACCCTAGGTTAGCAGGTGGCATGTGCGGCGCACCGCCACGCCCGGTTGCGTCAGACCCCCATGCCGGGGGGGAGCTTCATCCCGCCCGGCAGGCCTGCCCTGCCTTTTCCCTTTCGTCCTCCCCCGGACATCGCCTTCACCATCTTGCGGACCTCACCGAACTGTTTCACCAGCTTGTTGACGTCCTGGACTTTGGTCCCGGAGCCGCGCGCGATGCGCGACCTGCGGCTGCCGTTCATCACCGAGGGGTCCATGCGTTCTTCAAGCGTCATCGAACGGATGATGGCTTCGATCTTGGGAAGCTGCTCGTCGATCTGGGCGTCTCCGACGGGTAGCTTGGACATCCCCGGCATCATCTGCAGCACCTGGGACATGGGGCCCATGTTCTTGAGCGCCTGCAGCTGGCCCAGGAAGTCCTCGAAGGTGAACTCCGCCTTGCGGAGCTTGGCCTCCATCTCCGCGGCCTGGTCCTGGTCGAAGGCTTGCTCGGCTTTTTCGATCAGCGTCAGGACGTCGCCCATCCCGAGGATGCGCGACGCCATCCGGTCGGGGTGAAAGGGCTCGAGGTCGCCCAGCTTCTCGCCCACGCTTGCGAACTTGATCGGACGGCCCGAGACGAACGCCATCGACAGCGCGGCGCCGCCGCGGGCGTCGCCGTCCAGCTTGGTGAGGACGATCCCGGTGACATCGACCTCGGCAACGAAGGACTCCGCTACGTTGACCGCGTCCTGACCCGTCATCGCGTCGCATACCAGCAGCGTCTCGGTGGGCGATACGGACCGTGCCACCGCGGACAGCTCGGCCATTAGCTCGGTGTCGACGTGCATGCGGCCGGAGGTGTCGACGATCAGGTCGGTGAACCCCTCGGCCCGGGCGTAGCCCAGGGCCTCCGAGGCAACCGCGGGGGCGTCGGTTCCGCCCGCCTCCGCGTGAACCGGGACGCCGGCCTGCTCACCCAGGAGTTGAAGCTGACGGATCGCAGCCGGGCGCCTGAGATCGCACGCCGCCAGCAGAGGACGGCGGCCGGAGGCCTTGAGGTGGCGGGCCAGCTTGGCCGCCGCAGTGGTCTTGCCCGACCCCTGCAGCCCGGCGATCAGCAGCACCCGAGGGGGCCGGGGGGACGGCTCGAGCCCGACCGTCTCGCGCCCCAGCACATCGATGAGCGCAGCGTGGACCAGCTTGATCACCTGTTGCGCAGGGGTCAGGCTCTTGTGGATCTCCGCTCCGGCGGCTCGCTCCCTGACGTCGGCGACGAAGGCCTTGACCACCTTCAGGGAGACGTCGGCCTCCAGGAGCGCGAGCCGGATCTCGCGCAGAACCTCTTCGACCTGCTTCTCCGACAGCCGACCCCGCGATCTCAGCCGGGTGAAGATGTCGTCGAGGCGGCCGCTCAGGGAATCGAACATTGGTCCAGCGTAACTACAGCCGGCGGGGGCCCACGACGCAGCTTGCCGGCGCCGGGAGCCGAACATTGGTCGAAAATGTGCACCCAGGCGCGCTTTTCGACCAATGTTTGGAGGGCCCTCCCTAAGGAACGAGGTAGCGCTCGAGCCCGACCCTCAGCGGCACGGGATGGACTTCGAGCACCTCTTCGAGCAGGCTCGTGTCGACGACGCCGTCCTGGACCGCGAACTCGATCCCCTGCGGCGTCATCGGGGGGCTCGGCAGCAGCTTGAGGGGAGCGGTCCCCAGCTTGGCCAGGGCGGTGGGGACCGGAACCACGAGACGCCGAAGCCCCATCACGTCGAGAAGGGTGTGCAGCACCTCGTTCATCGTCATGACTTCGGGCCCGCCGATCTCGAAGGTCTTGTCCCACGCGTCCTCGGTCTGCTCGAAGCTTCGCCGTGCCGACAGCGCGACATCATCGACATGCACGGGTTGGATTCGCTGGGGGCGAAGGCCCAGCTGCGGCAACAACGGGGAGAAGCGGGCGATGGACGCGAATTTGCTGAGGGCCTGGTCTCCCGGCCCATACGCCCACGACGGTCGCAGGATCACGTACCGAAGGCCCGAGCGGCGCAGGCTCTCCTCGGCGCGACCCTTCGCCCGGTACCAGACCTTGTCGCTGGCCGGGTCGGCGCCCGCCCCGCTGAGGTAGAGGAACCGCTCGACCCCCGAGGCCTGTGCCTCGCCGATCAGATTCTCGGTGCCGAGCCGGTCGAAGCGGTCGTAGGTAAGGCCCCTGCGCTCGACCTCGATGGGATGGTTGGGAAACTGCACCGCGCAGACGACTGCATCCGCCCCGGCCAAGGTGCCCCTTAGCGTCGAGGCGTCGGTGACGTCGCCGCGCGTGGCGTTGGCCCCGGCAAGCCGCGGGATGGCGCTCACCCGATCGGGGTTCCGGGTCAGGACGGTCACCGCGTGGCCGGAGTCGAGCAGGCTTCCCGCCACCGCCCGACCGAGAAAGCCGGTCCCGCCGGCGACCACGATCTTCACGACAGCAACGCGTCCACGAAGGTCTTCGGCTCGAATGGCTCGAGGTCGTCGATGCCCTCGCCCACGCCGATGACCTTGATCGGGATGCCGAGGGTGGTCTCGATCGCCAGGGCGATTCCCCCCTTGGCGGTGCCGTCGAGCTTGGTGAGGGCGACCCCCGTCACGCCGACGGAGTCTGCAAACTCTTTCGCCTGGATCAGCCCGTTCTGGCCCGCGGTCGCATCGATCACGAGCAATGCCTCGTGTACCCGGCCCTGTCGCTCGATCACCCGTCTGATCTTTCCCAGCTCCTCCATCAAGGGCGTCTTCGTGTGCAACCGGCCCGCCGTGTCCACGAGGAGAACGTCGATCCCGCGCGCCTTTGCGTGGGCGTAGGCGTCGAACGCAACCGCCCCGGGGTCGGCGCCCGGTTGATGCTTGATCAACGTCGCTCCCGAGCGTTCGGCCCAGATTCCGAGCTGCTCGTCTGCGGCGGCCCTGAAGGTGTCTCCTGCGGCAAGGGCCACGGTCCGGCCGCGTTGCGCAAGGTCTGCCGTCAGCTTTCCGATCGTCGTGGTCTTCCCCGTGCCGTTGACTCCAACGATCAACCACACCGTCGGCGGCTCGGGTGAGAAGGCAAGCGCCCTGTCGTGGGTCTCGTCGAACAAGGACACCAGTCTGTCGGCGAGCAGAGCCCGTATCTCGGCGGCGTCGCCCATCCTGCCCCTGCGCGCCTCCGCCCTGAGGTCCTCGGTGATCCTGGTTGCCGTTTCGACGCCGATGTCGGCCTGGATCAGGACCGCCTCGATGTCGTCCCAGGTGTCCTCGTCGACGCCCCCGCCGAGCGCCTCGGCCAGACGGTCTCCGAAGAAGCGGCGGCTCTTGCCCAAACGGTCGCGCAAGGAGGGGCGCGCCAGCTCGACCGGCGCGGTGGCCTGCTCACGTGGAGGCTCGGTGACCACCGGAGGCGTCTGCAGTCGGGTGACCGGAGCCTCCCGGGCCCGCCGCCGGGGCGGCGCGGACGGGCGCCGCCGGGTGCCCATCACGAGGCCTGCGACCAGGGCGACGACGAACAGAACGGCGATGAGCGGTATGACGAGATCAGACATGGATGCAGGCTAAGGGCAAAGGCCGGCGAATCGCACCGCAAGGGACGCTACTCGGCGTCGCGCAGCTCCGTCACCCGCTCGTGGAGGCGTTTCGCGACCACCCGCGAGACGCCCTCCGGTCCCATCGAGACGCCGTAGAGGACGTCGGCGGCCTCCATCGTGCGCTTCTGATGGGTCACGATGAGCACCTGGGCACCCTCTTTGAGGTCGGCCACCAACCCCAGAAATCGGCTGAGGTTGACGTCGTCCAGCGCGGCCTCGACCTCGTCGAGCAGGTAGAAGGGCGATGGCCGCGCTCTGAAGATCGAAAACAGAAATGCAAGCGCGACCAACGATCGCTCGCCTCCCGAAAGCAACGACAGCTTGCTCACCCTCTTCCCTGCGGGGCGTGCCTCGATCTCGATCCCGCTCGCCAGGGGGTCGTCCGGGTCGACCAGGGTCATGCCGGCCCGGCCGCCGGGGAACAGCCGCTGGAACACCCCTTCGAACTCACGCGCAACGTCGGCGAAGGCGGAGGAGAATTCGGTGACGATCGTGGCGTCCACCTCGCGCACGATCGTCATGAGGTCGCGGCGCGACGCCCTGAGGTCGTCCATCTGCCCTTGAAGAAATTTGGCGCGCTCATCGAGCTCCGTGTACTCCTCCTGAGCCATCGGGTTGATCCCACCCAGAGAGCGCATGCGTCTTTCGAGCGCCGCCACACGCTCGATTGCGTCGGCCTGATCGCCTTCGGGGAAAGGCTCGAGGGCGTGCAGGTCGGAGGGCGTCAGGCCCCATTCCTCCATCGCCCTGGCGGCCAGTCCTTCGATCCGGGTGCGCGCCTCGGCCTGCCGGACCTGCGCCTCGCCCCGGGCGCGGTTCACCTCTTCCAGCCGGTGCTCGAGCTCGGCCTGCCTGCCCCTCATCGAGCCGACCCGCGCGTCGCGCTCGGCGGCCTCGGAGCGGGTCGCCGCGGCCCGGGCCTCACTCTCCTCCCCCCACCCCCGGGCGATCGTCGAGGCGACGGTTGCGATCCGGGCAACATCCTC
>JACDDL010000144.1 GCA_013817045.1 Actinomycetota bacterium
GGCGGCTCTACGCTCCGTCAGAACTGAGAAACGTCGGCTGGGTCATAGCCGCCGGTCTGATTGGCTTCGCAGGTAATGAGGTCGTGGCGCTCTTCCGTATTCGCGTCGGGCGTCGCATCGGCTCGGCAGCGCTGGTTGCCGACGGCCTGCACGCCCGCATCGATGGACTTACATCCCTCGCCGTCGTTGCGGGAGCGCTGGGAGTCACTGCGGGCTTTCCACTGGCCGATCCAATTACGGGGCTGGCAATTACGGTCGTCATTCTTGGAATCGCCAGGAATGCGGCGCGCGATGTCTACCGCCGCTTGATGGATGCCGTCGACCCGGCTCTGGTCGATCAGGTCGAGACCCTGCTTCGTAGCGTGCGGGGGGTCGAAGCGGTGGAGAGCGTTCGTTTGCGATGGGTCGGACATGAGCTCCGAGCCGAGTGTGACATCGTGTCCGATTCTGAGCTCAATCTCGCCGATGCCCACGCTATCGCGGCTCAGGCACACCACGCTCTCCTCCATCACGTGCCGCATCTGCGCCGAGCGTCGATTCACACGAGCCCCTGCAGTCAGGATGGAACCGATCATCATGCGATGCTCGCTCACCATTTCCAGTAACGAGCTTTGGGATGGCTATCGCGAATTGCCGAAGCGGCGCAGCCGCAAAGAGTTGGTGACAACGCTCACCGAGCTGAAGGCCATGGCGGCCCCGGCCACTATCGGATTCAGGAACCCGAGTGCCGCTGCTGGAATGGCTGCCGTGTTGTAACCGAAGGCCCAGAACAAGTTCTGCACGATCGTCCGCCGCGTTCTCCTGGCGAGCTCGATTGCGACCGCGACCTTCTCCGGATCTCCCGTCATCAGTGTGAGGTCCGAGGACTCGATTGCGACATCGGTTCCGGTACCGATCGCAATGCCGAGATCGGCCTGTACGAGGGCCGGAGCATCATTCACGCCGTCTCCCACCATCGCCACTCGCTCGCCCTCGCCTTGAAGCCGCTCTACCTCAGTGACCTTGTCCTTCGGCAACACCTCCGCCAGCACTC
This sequence comes from Actinomycetota bacterium, assembly GCA_013817045.1. Taxonomy (GTDB): domain Bacteria; phylum Actinomycetota; class CADDZG01; order CADDZG01; family WHSQ01; genus JACDDL01. Next base: position 1,034 of record JACDDL010000144.1, read on the forward strand.
GATCGATGCCGAGCTGACGCGCGATCGCGGCGGCGGTCCGCTCGTTGTCACCGGTGATCATGGCCACCTTCAGCCCGATCTTGTGCAGGTGGTGCACGGCCTCGAGTGCACCGTCCTTCAGGGTGTCGGCGACCGCCACCACGCCCCGAACTTCCGAGCCGAAGCCGAGGAACACCGCCGTCTTCCCTGCGCCCTCGAGTAGCTCCGCTGCATCCTCTAGTGGCGAGGGCAGGAGAAGGCCCGCCTCGGCCATGAGCTTGCGACGCCCGACCCACACCGAGAGTGTGTCGCCCGCTGGGCCCGTTGTGTTTGCTCTGACGCCCTGCCCGGCGAAAGACTCGAAGTCTGTAACTGGTTGGAGCTCGGAGCGTTCTCTTGCTGCTGCGGCGATTGCTGCGGCGATGGGGTGCTCGCTGTTTGCCTCTACGGCTCCGGCGAATGCCAGTATCTGGTTTTCGTCCTCACCGACGATGTCGGTTAGCTTCATCCGACCCTGCGTAAGCGTGCCGGTCTTGTCGAAGACCACGGTCGTAATGTCCCTGGTGCGCTCCAGGATATCTGGGCTCTTGATCAGGATGCCCAGGTCGGCCCCCCTGCCGGTTCCAACCATGATCGCAGTGGGGGTGGCCAAGCCCAGCGCGCACGGGCAGGCGATGATCAGAACCGCAACGGCCGCCAGCAGTCCCGAGACGTGATCTCCCGCGATGAACCACCCAACCAGGGTCGCGAACGCGATCCCGATAACGGTGGGAACGAACACGGCGGAGATCCGATCGGCCAGACGTTGCACTTCACTCTTTCCCGTTTGGGCCCCCTCGACAAGGCTGACGATCTGCGCCAGGGCGGTGTCCGTTCCAACTGCGGTGGCGCGTATCGTAAGCACTCCGGAAGAGTTGATAGTTGCGCCGGACACATGGGACCCCGTCGCTTTGTCGACGGGCACGCTTTCACCCGTGAGCATCGACTCGTCGACTGCGCTGGCGCCCTCGACGACTTCGCCGTCGGTTGGGATCTTCTCGCCGGGGCGAACCCTCACGACGTCTCCCACCTGCACCTGTTCGGCCGGGACCATGATCTCCTCCCCGTCGACGACCAGGCGGGCCTCCTTAGCCCCCAGCTCTAGAAGAGCTCTGATCGCTCTCCCGGCCCGCCCTTTGGCACGGGCTTCGAAAAACCGACCGAGCGAGAGGAAGGCGATGATCAGCACCGACGTCTCGAAGTAGAGTTCCTCGAGCCCGGTCAGCAGCCCGTAGACGCTGAAGATGTAGGCGGACAGAGTGCCTATGGCGATCAGAGTGTCCATGTTGGCAGTGAGATAGCGAGCGCGTCTGGCGGCTTCATACAGGAAGGGCCAGGCCACCCAGAACTGAACCGGGGTGGCGAGGGCGAACATCGTCCACCTGAGCGTCGGATTCATCATGGCCTCGTGTCCCATGAACATCGTCACGACCATGAAGGCGGCGGCCGGCAACACCGCGAGCAGCCGCCGAAACCACATCCGGCGGTGCTCATCCTCGGGGTCGGCGGATTCATCGGGCACCTGGGCCGCGGGGCGCGTCTCGTGGGGCTTCAGCCCGTATCCCGCCTTTCTGACCGCAGCAGAGAAAACCTCGGTGTGTGCGGGTCCCTCGGTCGTGACCTGTGCCTTGCCCGTTGCGAAATTCACCTTGGCGTCGACCACGCCGTCCAGCCGGGACAACACACGCTGAACCCGGGCCGCACATGACCCACAAGTCATTCCCTCGACCTCGAAATCGAGGGGCGCGTTCACTCGATGGTCGAGTGGGACCAGTTTGTAACCGCTGCGTTCCACGGCGTAAGAGAGGGCGCCCACGTCGGAATCGACCGAAGCGAGAGTCACGTGGGCCTTGCCCGTTGCGAAGTTGATGTCGGCCCGCGAGACACCGTCGATCCTCTCGAGCGCCCGCTGGACCCTTGCGGCGCAGGAGCCACAGGTCATACCCTCCACCCGGAAGTTCAGTACGGCGACTTCTCCATCCTTCGAGCCGAGGTCAGTCGTCACTCAAACTCCTCCGTTCGTGCACGGGTCTGATTGCGGAGCGGTCCAGAATGTCGTCCTTGGCCTCTGAGAGTCCCTCATACCTGCACCCCTCTGCTCCTATGGCTCTACTCCCTTACCCCGGTAGGGTAACAAGAGCCTGCCCCAATTGCAAGCTTGGGAGGCACCCAGGAACGAGACACTGCTTACATGAGTGGGTAGCCGTCACCCGACGACGAAAGCTGCCAGGTGGGCGGCGGGGCCGCGGGGGCATAGAGCCCGAGCGCGTCCGCCATGCTCCGGTTTTCCCGTGGACGACGGAGCTGGGCGCGCTATCACGCCACCTGATATCCGGCTTCCTCGATGACGCCCACGATAGACGTGCTGTCGACCGTTTCGTCGTTGGTTGACCGTCACGGTCTTGGCCTCCAGGTTCACCTCGGCGGAGCGGACTCCTTCCCGCCGCTCCTTTGGGGGCTGGGCAGCGACCACCTTTCCGCCCTGGGCCCACTCCCGGTCTGGTCACGGACGCGGCCCCGGCTCGTCCGGGACGCGCGGCCGCCGCTCAACAACCTTATGACGACCACCGGAACGAAAACTCATCGCTCCCGGAGTCATTGCGCCCGTTGGGCGTTCACCAAGACGAGACGGCATCCCGGTGGGCCGATCCGATGTTATCGGTGGCCCATAGGCCGGAGAAGTTCAGCTCTCGAGACCCCTCAGTCCGCCCGGCGCCCCCAGGGTCCCCAAATTGCGTAGGTAACCGCGCCCTCGAGGTTCACGTCGCCGAACTGATTCACGTACATCGTTCGCCCGTCGGGATCGAAGCATGCGCCGGCGAACTCGGACTCCCGGGTGTTTGCCTGGGCAAAGTCGTAGATGCCTCCGTTGGGCGTGAGCCCGCGGATGAACTGCGGCGGCTCGGAGTCCTCGCACAGGAATAGGTCGCCGGTTGGCGCCACCGTGAGATTGTCCGGGTTCTTGAGCTGCTCGGCACCGGGGGTTTCGTAGATGAGTGTCAGCGTCTGTGCGCGTGGATTCAACTCCCACACCTGGCCCAACCCCGCAATTCCTCCCTCGGTGCAGTCGAAGTAGATCCTCTGGTTGCCGACCCAGATCCCCTCTGTGCGGTTGAAGGCCGCCGCCTCGAGCTCATGGGCCTGGTCGCGTACCTCGTCGGCTTCGGGATCGGGGTCGGGGATCGTCACCCACTCGACGGCGAATGGTTCTCCGATCGGCCACCCATCGGTGTTTGCGTTGGGGACATCGACGAACTTGAGCGCCTGAAGCTCGCCGTCGATCGTCGCGAGTTCTCCCGGCCGGTCCGGTGCCCGATTGGGCAGCCAGCGATAATAGGCAGAGTCGAACCGGCGATCCTCGGTTAGGTAGAGGATGCCGTTGTGCCAGGCGACCGCTTCGTGCACGAAGCGTCCTGCCGACTTGACGGGCCTCGCCTCGATTGCGCCACGGGCCGAGGCGGGCACCTCGAAGATATAGCCGTGGGGCTCGTTGCCGTCCGAGAAGTTCTCCTCGCACGTGACCCAGCTGCGCCAGGGCATGCGCCCTCCCGCGCAGTTGGTCGTGGTCCCGCCGAGAACAGCGAAGCTTCGAACCACCCGCCGGTCGTGCACGACGAGCTTGGTGCATCCCGCATTGAACAAGGTGTCCGAGTCGTAGCGCATGCCGGGCGGGACGATGACGTCTATCTCGTCGGTGTCTCCCTCGGCCTGGCGGTTCTCGTGGTTGCGAATCAGGATCGCGTTGCCGTTGCCGCCCCTCATGGCGGCCATGCCGTCGAAGCTCGAAGGAGTGGGGTTGCCATCGTCCATGATCTCGCCTTCCTGCGAGATGATCCGGTACTTGAAGCCCCGCGGCAAGGAGAGGTCTCCCATGTCTACCAGCGGACCGTAGCCGTCACTGTGGGGACGCCCCTCCGTTTCGGCCCGCGCGGCAAACGCCTGTAGTGGTGACGCCATGGCAAGGCCGCCCGCGCCCGCAGCCCCTCGCTTCAAGAACGACCTGCGGTCGAATACCAGTGTCACGTCTGCCCCCTCGAAGTCGACCAACCGCCTTGGCGTCGACGATACCCGGTTAGGCGACCGGCCGCCTTTCCCTGCTTAGCTCGGGTTGCTGCAGGCCGGATGGAGGACCGGGCTGGCCTCCCGCTCGATGTAGTCTCCCCTCTTCTGTCGTAATCGTCGACGCAATTCGGTCGGGCCGTGGTGATCTCCCCCCGGCACACCTCGGGGAACCGGGAGACGGTGTGGTGCTATCGTCCTCAGCGGGAGGCACCTGCAAAGCATCTGCAGGGTCGCTTGAGTGTCCGTGGGGAAAGCCATCGAGGAGGGCGCCGTCCATGAAAGCGATTAGGAGCTACCGCATTCCACTGTCGGCGGGGGCCTTGTCCCTGCTGCTCGCCGTCGTTGCAACGCCCTCGTCGGCACTGAGCTCGAACGCTCCGGGGACGCGGCGGGCGGCTTACTCCCAGCGGTCTGGGGCGGTTGCACGTAAAGCCCCTATTGTGATCGGGCATCGGGGCGCAAGCGGGTATCGCCCCGAGCACACGCTGGCCTCCTACAGACTCGCAATCGAGCTCGGAGCTGACTTCATCGAGCCGGACCTCGTCTCGACCAGGGACCACGTGCTCGTCGCCCGGCATGAAAACGAGATCTCCACCACCACCGATGTCGAGGACCATCCTGAATTCGCCGACCGCAGGACGACCAAGGTCATTGACGGTATCGAAGTCACCGGCTGGTTCACCGAAGACTTCACGCTTGCCGAGCTCCAGACACTCCGCGCCACCGAGCGCCTGCCGGACATACGTCCGGCCAACACCGCCTTCGACGGGCTCTACAAGATCCCGACCCTGCAACAGGTGATAGATCTCGCCAAGCGCAGACATGTGGGCATCTACCCGGAAACCAAGCACCCCACCTACTTCGACGGCATTGGGCTCTCGCTCGAAGAGCCGTTGGTCGCGACGTTGCGGGCGAACGGCTACCGGGGAGAACGAGCACCCGTATACATCCAGAGCTTCGAGGTCGCCAACCTCAAGGACTTGAACACCATGACGCAGTTGTCGCTCGTCCAGCTGGTCAACGACACGGGCCAGCCTTACGACTTTGTCGTCTCGGGCGACCCGCGCACCTATGCCGACCTCATCACGCGCAGGGGGCTGGCGCAGATCTCCAACTATGCCGAGGGCATTGGAACCAACAAGACCCTCATCGTTCCGTGGGACGAGCAGAATCGCCTGGAGGCGCCCACCCGGCTCGTGCAACGAGCCCACAGGGCGAATCTTCTCGTTCACGCGTGGACCTTCCGCAACGAGAACGAATTCTTGCCGGCGGATTTCCAGAGCGGCAACCCCTCCAGCCCGGTGTTTGTCCAGGCCTATGGCGACGCGCCGGCCGAATACAGGTTGTTCTTTCGGCTCGGCGTCGACGGCGTGTTCAGCGACAACCCGGATACGGCCGTCGCGGTACGAGCGGCGTTCTTCGGCGATCGGGTAAGGGCGCGCCCGGCCGCCTGATCGGAGGGCGGCTCCGCGCCACCCGTTTGCCGAAGAGTCGAACCAAAGTCGCTTATCTCCTTGGCTCCTGGCATTGGATGCAAGAGAATAGGGACAAGTGGGTCGACCTAAGGGGGAGCCGTGAGGCGACTGGCAGTGGTAATTCTTGTGATCGTGGCCTTGGTGGCCTGCGAGGGAGATGGAGGGCAGGAGACTTCAGGGAATGGGGAAGCGGCGGCCCAGGACGGCGGCCTCAGTTTTGCCGTCGTGGTGCACGACGAACCGGCCGGCACGTTCTGGGGGGTGGTGAAGAACGGCGCCGAGCAGGCGGCGGAGGAACTCGGGGGATCGGTGACCGTTCAGGGTAGTGGAGAGCCTCAGGAGCAGGCAGACCAGGTCGAGGCGGCGATCGCTCAAGGTGTGGACGGGATCGCCGTATCCCTTGCAAACCCCGACGCCATGAGAGGTCCCCTCCAGAGCGCAGCCGAAGAGGGTATCCCGGTTGTGACCCTCAACTCCGGACTCAGCGACTGGCAGAATCTCGGCGCGATCACACACGTTGGGCAGGACGAGATCATCGCCGGCAGGGGCGCCGGAGAACGTCTCAATGAAGCAGGCGTAACGAAGGTCCTGTGCGCGATCCATGAGGTTGGCAACGTCGCCCTGGACGAGCGTTGCCGCGGCGTCGAGGATACGTTCGAGGGCGAGGTCGTCCGCGAGCAGATCGATATCAACGACCCCGTCGCCAGTCAATCGACGATCAACTCCGCCCTCGAGGCCGATCCCGACATCGACGGTGTGATGACGCTGAATCCCGACATGGCGACGACCGCAGCCCTGCCCGCCATCCAGGATGTCGGTCGCGACATCAGCCTCGCAACCTTCGACCTCGGTACCGACGTTATCGAAGGCATCATCGACGGAGACGTCCTTTTTGCCATCGACCAGCAGCAGTACATGCAGGGTTATCTGCCGATCGTGTTTCTGGCGCTCAACATCGAGAACTTGAACACGCCGGGGGGCGGTCAACCGGTACTTACAGGACCGGGATACGTGACGAAGGACAACGCCGAGCAGGTCCTCGAGCTAACAGAGCAGGGTACGAGGTAACGGGGCAGGGCTTAATGAATTGCGGAAAGGCGCGGGAGAGGCGAT
>JACDDL010000335.1 GCA_013817045.1 Actinomycetota bacterium
ATCCAGGTCCCTCAGCGCTTCGACGCTCTCGGCGCCGGTCTTGTAGATCTTCTTCACGTCGGTTGCTACAAGGATGTCACGTGTGCCGATTGAATCGGCAGGCTCCTCCGAAAGTCTTTTCGAGCCTCTGGACCGCATTCGGTCAAAGACCTTGGCCAATCTGAGAACCTCCTGTTCTCTTCGGTTCCCCCCCGCTACTGGATCCCCAAAGCTGGCTCTCCAGGCCACGTCACTGCAAACCACACTCCGTTTGATTAGCTTCCCATTATGACCCGGGCGCGTCCGGATCCTTTCGGGCGACGGCGCCGAACAGCACCGCTCCCAAGCCGGCGAGCGCACAGCCGAGGGGGAGCCAGTCACCGGTGCGGGCATAGAAAGTCGCGCCGGTCGAGAACCGGACGCGCTGGATCGCGGTTGCCGCCTCCCACAAGGGGGTGCTCTGGACCACCGCGCCGTCTGGGGCGATGAACGCCGAGATGCCGCTGAGCGCCGCATGCGCCACCCACACACCGTTCTCGGCCGCCCGGAGCTGGCTGAAGGCGACGTGCTGCGCTGAGTTCCAAGTGAAGCCGTAGGTCGAGGTGTTGGTCGCTACCACCAGCAGGCGGCCGCCCGCGTCGATGCTCTGACGCACGAGCGATCCGAAGTCACCTTCGAACGAGATGACCGGCGCGACGGTGCCGCCCGCGAGCATGAACACCTCCGGGCCCGGGCCCGGGATCGAATCGGTCGGCACCTGGTCGAGCATCGGAATCCAATCGAGGAACCGGCGCGCCGGTATGTATTCGCCGAACGGGACGTGATGTCTCTTTTGATACAGGTCTGTGATGCCACCCTTCGGCGTGACCACAAAGACGACGACCTTCCGCTTCTGTGAGCCGACGTCCACCTCGCCGCCCACCAACATCGGCGCGCCGACAGCCCGGGCCGCCTCGGCCAGGGCGCGTTTCACCTTCGGGTACCGGTATGGGTCGATGCCGACCGAGCTCTCCGGCCAGATGACGAGGTCAGGATCCTGGTCGCGCAATCCGGCCGTGAGACGGACCTGGCTCCCGATGATCTCGAGCTCCTTGTCGAAGAACGAGCCTGCGTAGTCGCGCGGGACGTTCCCCTGCACGATGGCGACGCGCACCTCCCGTCCGTCCGCCGAATGAGAGGGCAGCAGAGCGGGCGCCGCCACCACGATGACGGCCGCTGCAACGAGAGCGATGGTGCGGGCCGCCGACCCGGGGTTCAAGGAGGACAAGCTGCGCCACGCCTCGGCCAGCGCGCCGTTCGCGATGGCAACGAGCAACGTCACGCTCCACGCGCCGGTGAAGGCCGCCGGGCGCAGCATCCAGGCCAGATCATGCTGGCTCTGGGCGAGCTGGCCCCAGGTGAAGCCCCCGAGGGGGACGATCGAGCGCAGGAGCTCAACCGCCACCCACAAGATTGGCGGGACCAGCACCCCGGCGAGATGTCCACCCCGCCTGCTCGCCACCGCCCACAGGGCCCCCCACAGCCCGATGAAAACAGCCTCGAGGCCGACCAGCAGCCCCCAGGCGATCCAGCCGAGAAGGCTCTGCCAGAAAAGAAGCGTCCCGAAGAACCCCACGCCGAACACGGCGCCCAGACGGAATCCCCGGCCGGGGGTCACCTCCCGCGCGAGCACGAACAACGGCGCCACGGCCACCCACGCCACCGGCGCCAGATCCGGTTCCGGGAAGGCAAGTGTCAGCGCCGCCCCGGCTGCCAGGACGACGAGGTATGCCGCCCCTCCCTCGCCCCGGGTGGGTGACCCATGCGAACCCGGCACACCCATCACCCCCTCGGTGTCAGCTTCTCGTGCCTCCGACCCGCCCTCCGCGCTCGACCCTCTCATCTGCGGCCACCGAAGCGTCCATACCGACCAGAGTTATGTGTTCGGGAGAGATCCCGGTTCCCTCGCCCTCGTCGGACGGGGGGCCGGACGCCGCCCCCACCATCGCGCCGCTTCCGATCCTCGCTCCGGCGTCGACGATGGCGGTCTCGACCGTTGCGCCGCGTTCTATCACGGAGTCGTGGAGCAGCACCGAGTTGCGGACCTGGGCGCCGGCCTCGACGATCACCCCGCGCCCCAACACGGAATTGACGACGGTTCCGGCCACCTTGCACCCGGACGAGACGAGGCTGTTGTCG
>JACDDL010000145.1 GCA_013817045.1 Actinomycetota bacterium
TCTAGCCGGGCGGGAGAAGAGGCGGGGATTGGGGTTCCCCGCCTCTGAGATCTAGCCGGTCATGCTTCCACCGGCGAAGTCCTGAATGATCTGCTCTGGAGTTATGACGACGGGATCCTCCGGGGCCGCGACCTCGCCGGAGAAGTCGGCCAGGGCGACGCGCAGCGCCATCGTCTCGACCCCCTCGGGGGCCTCTTCCTCGGTCCAGCTGCCGACCTGCAGGAAGTCGAACTCGATCTGGGTGACCTGTCCGTCGCGCACCCAGACGTCGAGCTTTGCGTCCTCGTCGGGGATCTCGCCGGCGTCGGGGAGCCCACCGGCAGGCATGCCTGCGCCTCCCACGCCTTCGGACAGATTCTCGGCGAGGACCGCGTAGTCCTCGTAGGTTTCACGCAGGGGCACGCTGGCGACGAGATGCCGCCCGGCGTCGTCGCTCCCCGCCTCGGTTACCGAGGCGTTGTCCTTGATGGACGCCGTGAACTGCTCCACGAGCTGTTTGTCCTCTTCGCTCGCTTCGGGCTCGGCGGGCTGGCCTGCATAGCCTTCGACGAACTGCTTGAAGCCCTGAAGGGCAAGCCACTCGCCGTCCACCGCCGGTTTGACGTAGGTCATTCCCCCGGCCGCAAGCTGATCCGCCACGGCGGCGATCTCGGCGGGATCTCCCCCGAAGGTCTCCGCAAGCGCGTTGACGTCGGCCCGGGCATAGAGGGTCTCGTCGACGACCCGCACCTCGATTACATCCTCGCCCGCAACGTTCAGAATTATCTCTGCGGGGGCGTCCGACGCGGCCCCGGTGGTCTCGCCGGAGACCGTCAGGGACGAGTCGAGGATCTTCGCCGCATCCTCCTCTGAAAGCTCGTCTCCGTCCTCCGCGGCGGCCGCCTGAAGCGACTCGGGGGTCGAGATCAGGCTGAAGGTCGTGGTCAAAGACTCCGTGGTCTCGAGATTCTCCAACGCTCCGTTCAAGGCCTCGGTGGGAGAGGCTTCGTCGGAGCCCGAAGAGGCGCAGCCTGCAAGCACAAACATCGTTACGGTGAGGCCGGCGAAGAGACGTCGCATTGGGGCACCCTTCAATGGTTGATAGCGCGGGAAGGTTTCGACACTTTATCGGAAGAAACTGGGGAGTCCTGAAGGCCTGACCGTCTTCGGATGCGGCCCCTGCACTTAGCCTCTCGAGATGCAACCATCGCACAACCCGGCGCCCGGGATCTGGAAGCTGGTGGCGGCGTTCGCCGCCTTCGGATTGTTCTGGGGCGGCTTCGCCGCCGCTCTTCCCGCGATCAAGGAGGCAACCGGCACCACCGAAGGCACGCTCGGTCTGGCCCTTTTCTGTATTCCTTCGGCCGCCCTCCCGGCGATGGTTCTGTCGGGACCATGGGCCGACCGGTACGGCCGACGGATGTTGGCCCCGGCCCTGGCCGCCTTCGCCCTGGTGACCGTCGGCCCCGGCCTCGCCTCCTCCGGCCTTGGTCTGGTTCCGGTGTTCCTGGCGCTCGGAATCACGTCCGGCAGCCTCGAGGTTGCGGTGAACGGAGCTGCCGCGGCGATGGAGGCGGAGCGAGGCGAGCGGATCATGGGCAAGGTCCACGCGGGCTTCTCGCTCGGCGGCCTCGTGTCGAGCGTCTCGGTCGGCCTGGCGCGGGAGGCGGGCGCCCACCCCGCCCTGCTGCTGGGATCGATCGGCCTGATCATCGGCGCCATTGGGTGGTGGAACAGGGGCGCGCCGAGCCCCCCGGTGCGGCAGGGTGGTCGTAGGGCCCGCATGCACTTCACCCGTCCTCTGGTCCTGCTCGGCTCCCTGTGCGCCCTGACCTTCTGCATCGAGGCGGGGCTCGAGGGATGGAGCGCTATCCACCTCGAAGACACCTTGGGGGCAAGCCCTGCGGTCGGCGGTCTCGGGCCCGGCCTGTTCATGGCCGCCATGGTTCTCGGCCGGGTGGCCGCCCAGTCGTTCGGCGACCGCTTCAAGGACACCCGTCTGCTCATGACCTCCGGCCTGGTGGGGGCGATCGGCATCGAGCTTGCCGCGGTGGCGCAGACTCCCTGGGCGGCTCTCGTCGGATTCTGTCTGGCCGGGGTGGCGATCTCGGCGTCGGCGCCGACGATCCTGAGCCTCACCGGCCGCAGCTCGCCCCCGGAGGAAAGGGGCACTTCGATGGCTGCGGTCACCTCGATCGCCTACCTCGGTTTCTTCCTCAGTCCGGCGGTCGTGGGGGGAATTGCCGATCTCGCCGGGCTCAGGGTCGGTCTGGCCGCACTGGGCGGGATTGGAATCCTGCTGGCCGTCCTCGCGCTCCGCGTCGGCCGGCTCGAGGTTCAGCCCATGGAACAGGCATCGGGAGGGGGGGAACCGCTCCTCCCCTTTCATTGAAGGCCGACGAACCACTAGGGTTGACGGCCTGACAATCTGAGGAGGTTGCGGTGGCAGAGGTGTTCGATCTTGTCGTGGTCGGGATGGGTGTCGGGGGCGAGGAGGTCGTGACCCGGGCGGCCGGCGCAGGGATGAAGGTGCTCGCAGTCGAGCGCAAGCTCGTCGGAGGGGAGTGCCCCTACTGGGCATGCATCCCCTCCAAGGTGATGGTGCGGGCGAGCATCGCCCTCGCCGAAGGCGCCCGAGTGAACGGTCTGGCGGGAAGCTCGACGATGTCCCCCGACTGGTCGCCGCTCGCAGACCGGGTTCGCGAGGTAACCGCCGATTGGGATGATGCGGCCGCGGTGAAGCGTCATGAGGACGCCGGCGCCCGCGTGCTCCACGGTACGGCGCGCCTGCTCGGCCCGCGCGAGATCGATGTCGATGGCGAGCGCTTCTCGGCGCGCCGGGGAGTCGTCTTGGCGACCGGAACCGAACCAGCGATCCCGCCGGTGGAGGGGCTCGAGGACGCCGGTCCGTGGACCAATCGCGAGGCAATCGAGGCCGCCGAACGGCCGGAGTCGATGGTGGTGCTGGGTGCGGGCCCGGTCGGCCTCGAGCTGGGGATGGCCTTTGCCCGCTTCGGCACCCGTGTGTCGATCATCGAGCCCGACGAGGAGGCGCTTCCCTCCGAAGAGCCGGAGAACGGCAAGGCGATGGGGGCCGTTCTGGAGGCGGAGGGCATCTCTCTGTACACGGGCACGGCCGCCGAATCGGTTAAGAGGTCGGACGGAGGCGTGGCGGTCGAGATCTCCGACGGAACGATCATTGCGGCCGAGCGGCTGCTGGTCGCCACCGGGCGCAAGACGGATCTGGGGCCGCTGGGCGTCGAGGCGGTGGGCATCGACCCGGGGGACGCGATCGAGGTCGACGGGCACCTGCGCGCCGGCGAAGCAACATGGGCCGTCGGCGACATAACCGGCAAGGGGAACTTCACCCACGTGGCCGTCTATCAGGGACGGATCGCGGCCGCCGACATCCTCGAGCAGGAGCACATGGCCGCCGACTACTCGGCCGTGCCCAGGGTCACCTTCACCGACCCCGAGGTCGCAAGCGTTGGTATGACCGAGGCTCAGGCGCGCGCCGTGGGGCTGCAGGTCAAGACGGGTATCGCCGAGACGGCAGCCACGGCGCGAGGTCACATCCACGGCCCGGGCGCCGAGCACGGAGTGACCAAGCTCGTCGTGGACGCGGACCGCAACGTGCTGGTGGGGGCCTCGGCAATGGGACCCATGGCGGGAGAGACGATCTCCACTCTCACCCTGGCGATCCGGGGCGCGGTGCCGCTGTCGATCCTGTCAGATTTGATCTACGCCTACCCCACCTTCACGCGTGGGATCGACGATGCATTGTCCGACCTGAGCTGACTCCAGAGGGTGGTGGGTGCGGGTATGGAGCACTCAAACCGAGGCGCGGGCTCGGCTCGGATTGGAAGCGGAGTTCTGAAAAGTCGCCCACCAGCGTTTTCGCAGCTAGAGGATCAGATTCGTTAGTCGCTCGTACCCTCATTTAAACCCGTTTCGCGGGACGTTCGTTGGAGATTTGTTGGACCAGGAAGGCAAGCGAAATCGTTTTTCGATCCGAATGTCATGACTCCATTTCGGGCCGTTTACCTGCGAGGCGCGCGACCCTCGGACGCGCGCACTTGTTGCAGCGCCTGGTATCCAACAGGAATCCAACCCGCGTCGTTGGCGCACAGCAAGCACATGGGATCGACGGTCGCTTTTGGATGGCCGGGTGTTGGATGGGGGCTCTGGTAGTGCTTGAGCGCGTCACGAAGCCAACCCGTACTCCAGGCTCTCCAGGAAGTCAGCGAGCGCTCCGACGGCGTCTTGCCGAGCTTGTGCGTGGTCCGTTGCCGGATCGGCTAGCACAGCCTGGTCCGCGTAACTTTGCGGACCGACGTCGTTGGCGTGAGTGAATCGTGCCCGTATCTCCGGCCATGGGCCCGTTGTCAGGCTGATGCGATCGTGGAATCGACCGTTGGCGATTACCTCGGCCGCTTCCCGGGGGCCCCCCAGTCGGTTGTAGAGAAGCGTGTAAACGAGGTCGTAGTAGTCCTTTACAAGTCCGCGGCGCCACGCCACGTGAACCTTCGACATCAGGTAGCCCTCGAGACTCCCCCACCTAGAAGCCAAGTTTCGACTCCCGGAGGTGTTGGGCCGCGTCTGTCCCACGGCCGCCGAGCGCCAGGAGATCGGCATACAGCCGCGGGGTCGAGGCCACAGGGATCTGTGAGGGTTGCCCGAGTTGAGTGATGAGAGGGAAGTTGGCTTCCCAGAACTCGACCCGCGCGCCCTCCTCGACCTCCCGCAGTCCCGCGCCGCGGAGGATCTCGTCGAGTTCGGTCGCGAAGCGCTCGGCCGGCACGTAGACGTGCACGATTGGTACGGCAGTTACGAAGGGAGCGGTTACCTCGAGTCCGGCCCACGTCGTGAGGGCCCAGGTTGCCTCGTCCCACCCGAGCGCATCGCGCAACTCTGTCTCGGCGAAGCGCAAGAGATCACGCACCGCGCGATGGGCGAGGCGCTTAGGCCGATCAAGTGAGCCGATGTGTGCCGCCCACGAGTCCAGCATCGCGGCCGGGCCGGCCAATTCCCGCCACGTCCCTCGCCCGGACTTGCCACCGTGACGTACTGTCCACCCGAGGGAGTCGAACGCGTTCAGGACATTCGAGATCTGTCCAGCCGACCACGGTGTCTTGTCGGCCAGCTCTCCGGTACGCAGCTTCGTGAGGCCCTCGCTTAGGGCCACCTCCGCTACGTGCAGCGTGGATGGGGACCACCTGAACTCCTGTGGTGGCCCTGCAGTCGCTTCGGATCGAGTTTCTCGCACGATGAGCAGTCCCGGCGGGACGACGATGCGAGCCGAGCCCACTTCGTCGATCCAGTTGGCGTCGCACTCTCTCAGAAGAGCCAACGCCCCCGGGGAGAGCTTCCGCGCCATCACCACGAGATGGCGCGGCCATGGATCTTCGTTGGCGCTTGCTAGGGCTCGACGTACGTCGCTGGGCCATCCCTCCCCGGCCCAAAGCGCCTCGAGGCGGTAGCTGTGCCCCGCTGAGCGCACGGTCATCTTTGTCCGGTCCGCCCCCTGCCGGACAGATGCGAGACTGGTGTCGGGTAAGCCGCGTAGGGCAGCCCTGAGGATGCGAGCCAGGTCTACTTTTACTATCATGAGTAGTTTTACTGTACCAGTAAAAGTGTGGGATTGCCAGAAAGTAAATCGGGGACGATCAGAGATCGGGTGACAGCGCCTCGCCTCGTCGGATGCTCTGAAGGATGGAGAGGGCGCCCCAGTCCGCGGGTTCGAGCCACAGTATCGACCCGAAGACTTTCTTCGCCTCCTCGAACTTGCCAAGACGCCAGAGGCACAGCCCGTAACCGTGCAGGCAGCGGTGGAACGGCCGGTTGTCGATGAGCGTCCAGGGCAGCAGGCCGGTGAAACCCTCTCCAAGTGACAGTTCGCCGATCGCCACGCCTCGTTCGAAGTGGGGCAACGCCTTGCCGGGCGCGCTGTCAAAGGAGAAGTTGCCGAGATGAGCGTGAGCGTCCAGGCACCTGATGTCTTGCGCCAACAGATCCTTTAGGAGAGCTCGTGCTTCGGCGAGCCGCCGGCTATCGCGGAGCGCGACCGCGCCGAGGATCGGCCCGTCGTCGGCCGGGTCGTCGTCACCGGGGACGATCTGCTCCATCTCGAAACAGGGGCGCGGACCGGCAGAGATGATCTTGTCGATATCCGGATCGACCCGGTCGCCGGGCTCACCCCAGTACTGCTCGTTGGGGTCCCGCATCCCGAAGGGATGCAGGCGCAGCGGCGAGATGGCCTTCCTGGCCGCCCAGGACCTTGTCTCGGTCGAGACGAGGCGCGCATAGACCCACGGGGTCACGTGACGATGGGCCTCCTTCACGGTCACGAGTGTCCCAGATACCCTGGCCGCAGACATGCAGCTCGACGCGATCTTTACGCACGGTGCCGTACGGCACCTCGGCGGTGCCCGCTTCTTCGAGCGAGGCGCGGCCTACGCTGCGTCCGGACGGGTGAGGAAGCTCAAGGTGGACGACGAGGCCGTGACCGCCACCGTCCGGGGAAACCGCGTTTACCAGGTCCGGCTGTGGGCCGAGGACGGCGGGCCTGTCTACTCGTGCACCTGTCCGGTGGGCGAAGAGGGACAACGTATATACAGTGCCCCTCAGGAGGTCGAGGTGCTCGGCGCTGCAGTCCCGCCAACTCGCCCTACCTCAGACCGGTGAATCCGGCCATGAGGATCAGCGCCCGGTGCCGAGGATCGATCCCGTCGGCCAGCCGCCCGATCTCCTCGGCTGACAGAAACGTCATCTCCTCCCTGGTCGATTTCGGAAGCGGGACGCGGCGTGCGGGATTGCGAGCGATCATGCGCGCGTTCTCGGCCTCCTGGAGAATCCGCGCCAGCACTCGGTAGGCGTTTCGCACCGTCCCTGGCCCGACCCCCGAGCGATCAGTTCGGAGATCCA
This sequence comes from Actinomycetota bacterium, assembly GCA_013817045.1. GTDB lineage: Bacteria > Actinomycetota > CADDZG01 > CADDZG01 > WHSQ01 > JACDDL01. The sequence goes on from JACDDL010000145.1 coordinate 6,904, forward strand.
CTGCTGGATGTGAGCCCTCTATGCGGCCCAGCGGCGCCTTCGCGAACCACGGCAGGATGTGCAGCCTCAGCAGCCCCCGGTAAGACACGTGCGTCGACGGCGCCGAAGCGCACCTTGGCCCGCGTCGGATCGGTCCACTCCCCGGAGTGCTTGCTCTCACGAGGGCTCACCGAGCCGGCGGGGCTCGAGCCACGCCTCGACGTCGCTCCGCGCGAAGCGCAGGTGCCGCCCGACCTTGAACGCTCCCAGCTCCCGGGCGTGCCCGTACACGAACGCGGGAGTGACCTGGAGCAGCTCTGCGACGTCGGAGACCTTGAGCAGTGGAGGCATTACAGCTCGACCTTGTCGCGGTTCGCCGAGAGCTCAGCCTTGATGACGGTGAGTGTTCGGTCTCAACTTCCCCGCCAAATGTGCCCTGACCAGGGAGTTTGTCCAGCGCGCCCGGAGGGATTCGAACCTCCGACCCTCGGATTAGAAGAGGTCGCCTATAGCTTCGTGCAGTTCTTTGCGGATCCCTGTGATGAACGGGACTTCGAGCGCGGTGTAGCGACGAGCCTCGGTGGCGCGCAGCCGGCGGATGAGCTCGACGATGCGATCGAGCGAATCGGCCTCGAAGGTGAGGATCCAC
>JACDDL010000146.1 GCA_013817045.1 Actinomycetota bacterium
TGGCTTCGAGCAAATTGTCTTCTTCTCAGATGATCACTCGGGTCTTCGAGCAATCGTTGCCATCCATTCGACTGCGCTGGGACCGGCCTTGGGCGGAACGCGCTTCTGGCCCTATCTAAGCGAAGAGGCGGCCCTGATGGACGTCCTGCGATTGGCCCGGGGAATGACGTTGAAGGCCGCCGCCGCAGGACTCGACCTGGGCGGTGGGAAAGCCGTAATCATCGGCGATCCGAAACGCATGAAGTCAGAAGAGCTGCTGCGCGCCTACGGCCGCTTCATCCAAACCCTGGGCGGGCGTTACATCACCGCAGAGGATGTCGGCACAAGCCTCGCGGACATGGACATCGTGCGGCGCGAAACGCGTTGGGTGACGGGATGCTCCCACACCTATGGAGGATCAGGTGACCCTTCACCTGTGACCGCATACGGTGTTTTGCAAGGGATGAAGGCTTGCGCCCTTGAAGCGTTCGGTGCGGCCGAGCTCAAGGGATTGAGAGTTGGCGTACAAGGAGTCGGCAAAGTCGGCTACGCGCTTTGCGGCTATCTGGCAGAGGAAGGCGCCGAGGTCATCGTCACCGACGTCGACGCGGACAACTTGGCGCGTGCGGTATCCGATTTTGGCGTCGAGACCACTCCACTCGACCGGATCTATTCTCTCGATGTGGACATATTCGCCCCCTGCGCCATGGGCGCCGTCATCAACGATGACACCCTCTCGGAGCTGAACTGCAGAATTGTTGCCGGCTCGGCCAACAACGTTCTGGCGCGTGACGAGCATGGAGAGAAGCTGAAGGACTTGGGTATCGTCTACGCTCCCGACTTCGTCGTCAATGCGGGGGGGATCATCAACATCTCGGACGAGCTACAGGACTATAACCGGGAGCGCGCGATCAAGCGTGTCGAAAGCATCTTCGAAACGCTGCAGAACATCTTTGCCATTGCCCGCGAACAGGACATGTCCACGGTCGCTGCCGCTTCGGAGTACGCCTACGAGCGCATCCGCAAGATCAGCCGTCTTCGCCTTGTACGGGCGGCCGATCACTACCCGCCTCCGCGCGCACAGTTGTGACGACTGAGGTCCTGCGCGTTATCGGCGATGGCGCCGGCGTTCCGGACAACGATGTGCCCGAAGGCCTGAGCAACAAAGACCTCGTCGCCATATATCGCTGGCTGGTGCTGTTGAGGACCTTCGACGAACGCGCAGTTGCGCTGCAGCGTCAAGGGCGAATCGGCACCTATGCCCTCTATTGGGGGGAAGAGGGCACTCAAGCAGGCCCACTGTACGCCTGTGATGACCGTGACTGGCTGTTTCCCTCCTACAGACAGAACGCGATCGGTGTCCTGCGAGGCGTTGCGCCGTCGACAGTGCTGGCGTGGTGGCGGGGATACGGCGGCCGCCACGGCTTCTGGAATCCGCGTGAGCACCGGACCGCACCGATATGTGTCCCCATCGCAACACATCTCCCCCACGCGGTCGGACTGGCTTGGGCGGCGAAGATCAGGCGCGACCCGGTCGCGTCCATTGCATGGTTCGGGGACGGCGCCACCTCAGAGGGCGACTTCCACGAAGCGATGAACTTCGCCAGCGTTTTCAAGGTCGCAACCATCTTCTTCTGTGTCAACAATCAATGGGCGATCTCGACACCTTTCAGCAAACAAACTGCCACAGAGACAATTGCAGAGAAGGCGGCCGCCTACGCGATGCCCGGGGTGAGGGTCGATGGATTCGATCCGCTCGCCTGTTACGCAGCCACGCACCAGGCGTTGGAGCGAGGGCGCAACGGCGGCGGGCCAACGCTTATCGAGGCCTTTTGCTACAGGCTGGGAGCGCATGGGACGGCCGACGATCCAAAGCTCTACCGGGATGAGTCCGAAGCGCAGCGGTGGAGGGCGCTCGAACCGGTGAATCGCATGGCGGCCTTCCTCTTACGGCGGGGAGTGCTCGATGACGAAGAGCTGCAGAGCATCGGCGCCGAGGCGAAGAGGACAATCGCCGAGGCCGTGCAGGACATGGAGGCAATAGAGCAACCCGGACGGGAGATTCTGTTCGACCACGTCTATGCCTCGGGCCGCCCGTGGAGCTTCGATGAAGGGCTCGCCGAGCTGCAGGGGACGGACCGCCCACCCGCGGTGAAACCTCTGGCTCCACAGCCGGGCCCTTCCACCGGCGACGCCGAAGCCCCGGCCGAGACGTGAGCCGGCTCACGATGGTCGAGGCCTTGAACCTGGGCCTGCGACAGGTCATGGCGAAGGACGATCGCGTCGTGGTCCTGGGACAGGATATTGCTCAGACCGGCGGGGTTTTCCGGGTGACCGCAGGGTTGCTGGATGAGTTCGGTGACGACAGAGTGATCGACACTCCCCTGGCCGAAGCCGGGATAGTTGGATCCGCGATCGGCATGTCGCTCTACGGGATGCTTCCGGTAGCCGAGATACAGTTCGACGCGTTCGTCTATCCGGGTTTCGAGCAGATTGTCGTTCACGCCGCGCGTTACGCATGGCGTACCAGAGGGCAATGCCCTGCTTCAATCGTTGTGCGAATTCCGTACGGTGGCGGCGTCCGGGCCCCCGAGCTACATTCGGATTGTCCCGAAGCCCTGTTCACCCATGTACCGGGACTGAAAGTCGTCTCTCCAAGCACACCTGGGGATGCGCGGGACATGTTGGTGGCCGCAATCCTCGATCCCGACCCCGTGATCTTCATGGAGCCCAAGCGCATCTACCGAAGCGTTCGAGGAGACGTCTCCGACGAGCCGTCCTTCTCCCTCGCGGGTGATGACGGGATCTACAACACCGTAATCTCGCACGCCCGCACTGCCCGCGCCGGAGGTGATCTGGCCGTCTTCACCTACGGCGCCACCGTGCCCCTTTGCATGGACGCCGCCGGCACACTGTCGGCCGACGAGGGGGTCGAGGCGCGCGTGGTTGACCTGCGCTCGTTGTATCCGCTGGATGCCGGGGCGATCATCGCGGCTGCGTCCGAGTGCCGGCGTGCCCTGGTGGTGCACGAAGCGCCCCGAATGGCCGGAATAGGGGCGGAGGTCTCGAGCCTCATCCACGAGCGCGCCATGGCAGACCTCGACGCGCCCGTCGGACGAGTGACCGGGTTCGATGTCCCCTCTCCCCAGTTCGCAAACGAAGACGACTACCTCCCGTCGGTTGACCGCATTCTGGCGGGCGCCCGAGCAGTCCTCAGCTGGTAATGCCGGACTTCAAGCTTCCGGATCTCGGAGAGGGGGTGGCCGAAGCCGAAATCGATCAATGGCACGTCGCAGAGGGGGACACCATCGCCGAGGACCAGGCGTTGGTGGACGTGATCACCGATAAGGCGTCGGCCGAGATTCCCTCGCCGTTCGCCGGAGTCGTGTCCAAGATCCACTACGGGACGGGCGACATCGCACCCGTAGGCGCGGTGCTGGTATCAATCGATGCCGCCCGGGATCAAGATGCGGCCGATGTACCCGCGCGTGCCTCGGTCGAGGTTCCCGAACCCCGCTCAGGCACAGCACGCGACGCCGGAGAGGTCAAAGCCACGCCTTCGGTGCGGCGGTTGGCGCGCAGTTTGGGCGTGCAGCTCCACGGACTGGCGGGCTCCGGGCCGGGAGGGCGCATCCTGCGAGCCGATGTAGAGGCGCAAGTGAGCTCTCCTTCGCCGCCGCCGACGGCCACACGGGCCGTCGAGCACCGCGTGCCGCTGCGCGGAGTCCGGCGCGCCGTGGCATCCCGCATGAGCGAAGCGCATCGAATGGTTCCCCCGGTAACCCACGTCGAGGAGTGTGACGTCACCGATCTGGAGAACACCCGCAAACGATTCAGCGAGGATTCTTCCGGCGCGCCCAGGCTCACGTTCCTTCCGTTCATCGTCGAGGCGGTGGCCGTCGCCCTCGAGCAGTACCCCGCACTGAACGCCTCGCTTGACGAAGAGGCCTCCGAGATCGTCTTCCACGATCGTTATAACATCGGCATCGCCGTCGACACGCCCGACGGCCTGGTGGTCCCGGTGATCCGCAGCGCCGGCCTCAAGTCAGTCTTGGAGCTCGCAAGTGACATCGAGCGCCTTGCAAAGGGAGCGCGCGCCGGAACTTTGCCACTAGGCGAATTGCAGGGGTCCACCTTCACGGTAACCAGTCCGGGCGCGTTCGGCGGACTGATGGCCACTCCGATAGTGCTCTATCCGCAGGCCGCGATCCTGGGCGTGCACAAGGCGGGCGATCGCCCCGTGGTGCGCGACGATCAAGTAGTCATCCGCAGGATGATGAATCTGTCGGTCACCTTCGACCACCGCATCCTCGACGGCATGGCCGCTGCAAAGTTCATCCTGAAGGTGATCGAAAAACTCGAACACCCTAAGCCGCCGTCCTAGAGATTCCCCCGCAGCGCCTGATCCCGCTCGATCGCCTCGAACAGCGCCTTGAAATTCCCCGCTCCGAAACCGCGCGCCCCGTGGCGTTCGATGACCTCGTAGAAAACCGTCGGGCGATCCTGAACCGGCTTGGTGAAGATCTGCAGAAGGTGGCCGTCCTCATCCTTGTCCACGAGGATCCCGTTGCGAGCCAGGTCGTTCAACTGCGAGTCGATCTCCGGCACGCGCTCCTTGGCGTCTTGATAGTAGGTATCAGGTATCTGCAGGAAGTCGAGGCCCGCGGCGCGCATGGACTCGACCGTTCCGACGATGTCCTCGGACGCCATAGCGATGTGCTGCACGCCCGGCGAGCCGTAATAGTCGAGGTACTCCTCGATCTGGGATTTGCGCTTTCCCTGCGCGGGCTCGTTGATCGGAAACTTGATCTTTCCCTCGCCGGACCATACGACCTTTGACATCAACGCCGAATACTCCGTCGAGATCTCGTCATCCGAGAAGTGGATGAGCTCGGTGAATCCCATAACGCGTTCGTAGAAGCTCACCCATTCGTTCATCTTCCCTAGCTCGACGTTCCCCACCACGTGGTCGACGTAACGAATGCCGAAACCCTTGGTATCGGCCGCCTCCAGGGAGCTGAAACCGGGCATGAAAGCTCCCGAGTAGCCGTCCCGGCTCACCAGCGAGTGGATCGTCTCGCCGTAGGTAGCGATGGAGGCGCGCACCACCCTGCCGTGCTCATCCTCGAAGGTCTCGGGCGCCGACACTCCCGTTGCACCGCTCGACACGGCGGCGGCATAGGACTCGGCCGCATCCGGGACACGCAGCGCGACATCGTAGACGCCATCACCATGATCTCTGACATGCCTGGCTATACCGCTATCCGAATGCATCGCCCCGGTGAAAACCAGGTTGATTTCGCCTTGCCGCACGCAGTAGGAGGCGCGGTCACGCGCACCGGTCTCGAGCCCCGCATAAGCCACCGGAGTGAAGCCGAGTGCCTTGTAGTAGTGAGCCGCCTGCCGGGCATTTCCGACATAGAACTCGATGTAATCGATTCCCAGGATGGGAAACGGGTCCGGGGTGGTCGTCATCGCTCGCGTACCTCCTTGTGCACAGCTTGTGGTGATCACCCTAAGGCTTCCCCGAGCAGGAAGCGCCCCCAATGCCCCTGCCGCTAGCGGCCTTGCCAGTGGGGCCGGCGTTTGGACAGGAACGCCTGCACGCCCTCTATGTGGTCGAGAGTTGCCCCGGCCTCGGCTTGAGCTTCCACCTCGCGCTCGAGCTGCTTGTCCAACGGAAGCTCGGAAGCCAGCGCAAGGAGTGCCTTGGTCAGCGCGTAGGCGCGCGTCGGCCCCGACGCGAGCCGCTGTGCTTCTTCTTGCCACCGGGACTCGAACTCGCCGGCCGGAACGACGCGATGCACGAGCCCGAGTTGTGATGCCTCGGCTGCCGCAACCGGTTGGGCATCCGCAACCAGCGACCAGGCGCGCGACGCTCCCACCACTCTCGTGAGAAACCACAGCGCGCCCGAGTCGGGGATCAGGCCCACTTTGACAAAAGGCCATACCAGGCTTGCCTCGGCCGAAGCGATCCTGACATCGCACGCAAGAGCAATGCTCGCCCCCGCGCCGGCCGCGACTCCGTTCAGCGCCGCCATCACCGGCTTGGGCGCCGCCCGGATCGCCCGGATCAGGGGGTTATAGCGCTCGCGCAGGATTCTTCCCAAATCGGCGGGCTCGCCGCGCGAGTAGCCTTCGGCGAGAGCGCCAAGATCTTCGCCGGAGCAAAAGGCCCGCCCTGCCCCGGTAAGGACCACACAGCGAACCCCTTCGTCACCGGCCACGGTACGAAAGGCTTCGAGCGCCTCGGCCCCCAATCTCTCGTCGAAGGCGTTGAGCACCTCCGGACGGTTGAACCTGAGCGTCGCGACGCCCGTATCCACCGAGAGGTCCAGCATTACCAGCTAGACGCCCTGCGGCTCGAGGACCTGCTTGTTGCGGAGCTCGGCGGCTGGAATTGACACCGGATACCGAGACGAAAAGCACGCGGTGCAGAAGCTCTCCTGCGGGAGCTCTGTCGCCTCGACCATTCCCTGCAGAGAAAGGAACGACAGGGAGTCGGCCGCTATGTGCGATCGGATGCCGTCGACGTCCAAGTGGGAGGCGATCAATTCATCCCGGTCGGGCATGTCGATGCCGTAGAAGCACGGCCACTTGATCGGAGGTGAAGAGATGCGCATATGCACCTCGCGCGCTCCGACGTCTTTGAGCATCGCGACGATCTGCCGAGTTGTGTTGCCTCTCACAATGGAGTCGTCGACCACCACCACGCGCTTGCCGTGGATTACTTCGCGCAATGGGTTCAGCTTCATACGGATGCCCTGCTCGCGCATCGCCTGGGTAGGCTGAATGAAGGTGCGTCCGACGTAGCGGTTCTTGACGAAGCCCTCGCCGTAGGCGATGCCCGACCTCCGGGCGAAGCCTTGAGCTGCAGGGATGCCGCTGTCGGGCACCGGCATGACCAAATCGGCCTTCGCGTGGGCCTCTTCCGCGAGCCGTTCTCCCATGCGGACTCTCGATGCGTAGACGTTCTGGCCCATCAGATTCGAGTCGGGCCGCGCGAAATAGACATGTTCGAACACGCACGAGGCATGACGCGCCTCTTCGAACCTCTCGCCGACCAAGCCATTGTGATCGATGCACACGAGCTCGCCGGGCTCTACATCCCGTATGAAGTCTGCGCCCAGGAGATCGAGCGCACAGGTCTCGGAAGCGAGGATCCACGTGTCCTTTCCCAGCTTGCCGATGCAGAGCGGCCGGAAGCCCTGTGGATCGCGCGCGCCGAAAACGCTCGTCTCGTCCATCATCGTGAACGAGTACGCTCCCGAGAGTTGCGGCAGCACCTCGAGGATCGCTTGTTTGGTGCTTCCGGCGTTCGCACGTGCGACGTGGGAAGCGACGAGGTCGGTGTCAGACGACGCCCTCAGCGCCCGTCCAGGAGTGGGGTCGCCACCAGCCAGCTCGAGCGAGTCCCGCAGGTCGTTGGAGTTGACGAGATTGCCGTTATGCGCAAGGGCGAACTGCCCGGAGGGCGCGCTCTTGTAGGA
>JACDDL010000336.1 GCA_013817045.1 Actinomycetota bacterium
GTGGATCTCGCTGGTCCCTTCGTAGGTGAGCACCGACTCGAGGTTGTTCATGTGGCGGATGACCGGATACTCGAGAGTGATCCCGTTCGCCCCCAGAATCGTCCGCGCCTCGCGGGCGATTGCGAGCGCCTCACGCACGTTGTTCAGCTTCCCGAAGCTCACCTGTTCCGGCGTGAGCCTCCCCTCATCCTTCATCCGTCCGAGGTGCAGCGCCAGCAGCGTGCCCTTGTCCATCTCGACCAGCATGTCGACCAGCTTCTGCTGGGTCATCTGGAAGGCCCCTATCGGCTTGCCGAACTGGGGCCGGGTGAGCGCATACTCGAGCGCGCTCGAGTAGCAGGCCCTGGCCGCCCCGACCGCACCCCACACGATGCCGAAGCGCGCCTCGTTCAGGCACGACAGCGCGGCCCTGAGACCGAGCGCCCCCGGAAGCATCGCCTCGCCCGGGAGCCGGCAGCCGTCCAGGATCAACTCGGACGTGACCGCCGCCCGCAGCGACATCTTGCGGTGGATATCGCGGGTGCTGAAGCCGGGCGCGCCGCTCGGCACCAGAAATCCCCGGACACCCTCATCCGTGCGCGCCCACACCAGAGCGACGTCGGCGATCCCTCCACTGGTGATCCACGTCTTGCTGCCGTTCAACACCCAGTCGGGCCCATCTCTGTGCGCGTGCGTGCGCATCCCCGCAGGGTCGCTTCCATGGTCGGCCTCGGTCAGTCCGAAGCAGCCGATTGCCTCTCCGGAGGCGAGGCTGGGCAGCCACCTGTCCTTTTGCTCGTCGGAGCCGTAGGTGTGTATCGGCCACATGACGAGCGAGCCCTGGACCGACACGAAGCTGCGGAAGCCGGAATCACCCGCCTCGAGCTCGAGGCATGCGAGCCCGTAGCTGACCGAATTGGTCCCTGCGCAGCCGTAACCGTCGAGATACATGCCGAGCAAGCCAAGGGCGCCGAGCTCGCCTGCGATCTCGCGCGGGAACTCGCCCCGTTCGAACCACCCCTCTATTCCGGGCAGGACACGGTCGCTCACGAAGCTGCGCACGGTGTCGCGGATCAGGCGTTCCTCGTCGGTGAGGAGCGCGTCCACAGCCAGGAAGTCCATGGCATCCGGCTTGGGCAGCTGCTCGATGGAGGTTTGGGTCGTCACGTTGGCTCTCCTGAATGGTCGGTTGGGTCAAGCATAGGGTCGGCCAACCCCGCCAGCACCTCCTCGGTGTGCTCGCCCAGGCCAGGGGGTGGGAGGCGAGTCGACGCCGGCGTGTCCGACATGCGGACCGGATTGGCAACCAGGCGCAGGCTCCCGCGCCCCGGATCGGCGACGGTCTCGACCACTGCCTGCCCCTCCGGTGAGGCGAAGACCTCGTCCAGCGGCCGGATCGGCGCGCACGGCACCTTGCGGGCGGACAGCCTGTCCAGCCACGCATCTGCGTCGCGGGTGCGGAAGATCTCCCCGAGTACTCCGGTGAGCTCGGCCCGGTTGCGCACCCGGTCCCCGTTGGTGGCCCAGCGGGGATCGGAGGCAAGCTCGGGGCGCCCGATGGCTTCGCACGTCCATCCGAACAGCCGGTCGTTGCCCGCCGCCAGGATGAAGGGCCGGTCGGCGGCCTCGAAGGTCTGATAGGGGACGATGTTGGGATGGGCGTTCCCCATCGCCCCGGGGATCACATCCCCGATGAGGTGGTTGGCAGCCTGGTTGACCAGCGCAGCCACCCCCGCCTCGAACAACGACACCTCGACCTTCTGTCCCCGGCCCGTGCGCCCACGCGCCGCCAGCGCGGCGAGGACGCCGATCGTCGCCTGCAGGCCCGCAATGACGTCGAGGATGGCCACTCCCGTCTTGGTCGGCGCGCCGGGACCTTGCCCGGTGATGCTCATGAGCCCGGTGACGCCCTGCATGATGATGTCGTAGCCCGGCTGCGACGACGCCGGGTCGGAGCCGAACGCGGTGACCGAGCAGTACACCAGATGGGGGTGGGCCTCGCCCAAGGCGTCGAAGCCGAGCCCCCAGGAATCCATCAGGCCGGGGCGGAAGTTCTCGACGACAACGTCGCAGTCCCCGGCGAGCCGCACCGCGACGGCGCGGCCTTCGTC
>JACDDL010000337.1 GCA_013817045.1 Actinomycetota bacterium
CGTCCTCGAAACCGGACATTCGAGGCTCCCGGTCTATGGAGGCGATCTCGACCAGGTCTTCGGATTCCTGCACATCAAAGACCTGCTGGGGGTCGATCCGAAGGAAAGGGAGCGACCCATATCCCGGCAGCTCCTGAGGCGGATGATCGTGGTGCCCGAATCCCGCAAGCTGCATCCGGTTCTGTTCGACATGCGCCGCGAGCGCACGCACTTTGCGCTGGTTGTCGACGAGCATGGAGGGACCGCCGGGGTTGTGACACTCGAGGATCTTCTCGAGGAATTGGTCGGCGAGATACGCGATGAGCACGACGCCAGCGAGGCTGGGATCGAAAACCTCGGCGAGAATCGTCATCTCATCCCCGGGAGCATCCGTATCGACGAAGTGGCCGCTTACCTGCGCATCGATCTCCCCGAGGGTGAATACGAAACGGTGGCGGGGTGGCTGATGGATCGCCTCGGTCGAATTCCCAAGCGCCACGACAAAGTTGACCACGACGGCTGGAGCTTCAGGGTGCGCCGGATGCATCGCCGACGCGTCGAGGAGGTTCTGGTCGAGGCAACGACCCCTCCTTCCGCCGAGCCCGATTCCGTGGCCACGATCAAGAAGACCTAAGTGGTTCATCGCGCAAGTAGCGCCTGCACCGAGAGCGTCCCGTCGCGCCGCGTTACCCTCGGACGATGAAAGAGCAAGCCTTGGACGTCGCCCAGGCGGCGCGCCCCCATCTCAAGAGGGCGATCGCCGGCATCGTGGTGGCCCTTGCGAGTCTGATCGCCGCGAGCACCTTGGAGATCGCCAACCGCTCCCTCGCTTCTTTCGGCATTGCGGCGCTGATCGTGATTTCAGGGGTCATCGCAGTTCGCGCGATCGCCAACGCCGTGCGGTCGGCCGAAGACAGTCTGGGTGAGAAGCGGGGAACCCCATTGACCTTTTTCGTCCAGCTCATCGGCTACTCCGTAGTTGCGCTCATGGCCTTCAGCGTCATAGGGCTGCGCATACGCGGGCTGCTGTTGGGAGGCGCGGTCACCGGCGTCGTCATCGGCATCGCCGCGCAGCAAACGGTGGGCAACTTCTTCGCCGGCATCGTTCTCTTGGTGGTACGGCCGTTCAAGCTCGGTGACTATCTCGTGATGCGCTCCGGCCCCCTCGGCGGGGAGTACGAGGGCGTGGTCACCGACATGGGCCTGTTCTACGTGAACCTTGCCACCAAGGCCGGCCCCGTCGCACTCCCCAACTCGGGCGTGCTCGCCTCTGCGATTGGTCCGGGGGCGCGTGCTCCCGAAGACAACGAGGACGAGGACAAACCGGACGAGACCCAGCAGGACCCCGGGCCCGAACAGGGCGGTCCCCAGCGCCCAAAATGATCTGTGCCGGTCTCGGTTGCATCAGCGGAATTCGGTCAGCGCCTGGATCACCAACTGCTTCGTTACCCTCTGCTCCGCGTCGGAGCACGCGTGTTGAACCGAACGATCCGCAACCTGCAGAACGTCCCGGAGGCTGCCGCCGGCCCCGGTGAAGTAGTGCCATTCGAGCCCTGTGACCGCGTCCGCATCGAAGACCTCTTCCACCGAGGCCGCAACCTCGTGGACATCCATCCGGTGCTGCAGAATCTTGCCGATGGGGCCGGCCGCGTGTCCGGTTTCGAACCAGGGGACGTGAATGACCGTCGAGAAGTGGCTCTCGGTCTCGATGTAACCGGGATAGTCGAGATAGTCGTCGTGCACCGCAATCACAAAGCCGCACGCCAGCTCGGTGGCCAAGGTTCTGACGTTCTTGGTGAAGAAGGCATTCGCAAGGGGCGATCGGTCCAACTCGGGGATGCGCAGCCAGTGGTCGGAGTCGTCGATGACGAACAGGGGCACCCTGCCATGGGCCCGGAACAGATCGATCATGCGCCGGCTTTCGGCAACGACGTCGACCGTCGAGGCGGCCCTCTCGATGTCCTCGCCGGTTGTCTTGACCTCGAGCGCAAAACCTGCGTCCGCAAACCACGCCGGCGCGCCGATGTGAAATCTCCGGGTGGTTTCAACGCCGGCGCGCCGGCGTTGCTGTGACGCGCCCCGCTCGAGCTCCTCCCGCTCT
>JACDDL010000147.1 GCA_013817045.1 Actinomycetota bacterium
GAAATGCCCCGACGGCGCGTGGGCCTGGCGACGCGGCGACGACGTCACCGTCGCGGTGAATCTGTCCGACCTGAGCCAGGTCATCCCCGACATGGACGGGACCATTGCGATCGGGACAGATCGCGCCCGTGACGGCCAGACCGTGACCGGCTCTCTCGTGCTCGCGGAGTGGGAGGGGGTCATCATCACAAACCCGGCCGTCGACTGGGTAAGAGATGTGGACTGTTCACTCCATCATCCACTGAGTGCTAATGCTCCTGCGCGGAAGTAACGCCAGCGTCGTCGATGCAGGGTCGTTCTGGGGCGACGGGACCTACGCAAAGTGTGACTAGTTGTACTGACTCCAAGAATGCAGCGATGCATCACTACTCTTTGCTCCACATCTTTACCTCCCGAACTTATTTTGTGTCACACCCCCTCTTTAATATGTAGCCATGTTCGAAGTCATAAACCAAGCCAAGGCCGCCATCAAAGACGTCGTTGCGACGCTCGACCCCGACACCTTGGACGGTGCCTTCGCGTCCGAACTGGTCGAGGAGTTCGCCGCGATAGAGCGGCTCGCCGCAGCGGGCAAGACCCTGTGTGTCCAACGGGTCGCAAAGTCGGGTGCATGGCGGCGCGACGGGGACCGCTCGCCGGCGCGCTGGATGGCGCGCACCACCGGCACCTCGGTCGGCCATGCGCTCGGGGTGCTCGAGACGGCCGAGGGTGTCGGCGAGCTTCCCGCCACCGAGACTGCGCTGCGCTCGGGGGAGCTGTCCCAGGTCCAGGCCCAAGAGATCGTGTCCGCCGCCGCGGCCAGCCCTGCCTCCGAGCCGGAGCTTCTGGCTGCGGCCAAGACCGAAAGCGTGTGGGAGCTCAAGGGGCGCTGCGCCAAGATCAAGGCGGCGGCAAGCCCTGATGAGCTCGACCGCTACGAGGCCATCCGGGTGCGCCGCCGGCTGCGGCACTTCCGCGACCCCGACGGCGCCTTCCACCTCGACGCGGTCCTCACCCCCGACGCCGGGGCGGTGGTGGTTGCGGCACTCGAGCCCTACACCGAGCGGGTGTTCCACGCGGCCCGCAGCCAGGGCCGGCGGGAGCCTCATGCGGCCTATGCGGCCGACGCGCTGGTGGAGATGGCCGAGCACACCCGGGCCTGTGACGACCAGCCCTCTCGCCGCACCCCTGGAGCCATGGTCCATGTCGTGGTCGACCACGGGGCGCTCACCAGGGGATCGGTCGTAGACGGCGAGAGCTGCGAGGTCCCCGGGATAGGTCCGATCCCGGTTGCCACCGCTCGTGCCTGGGCCACAGATGCCTACCTGTCCGCGCTGCTCACCGACGGCACCGACATCAAGGCGGTTTGCCACCTCGGGCGCACCATCCCGGCTCGGTTGCGCACCGCCATCGAGCTGCGTGACCGGACCTGTGTCGCGCCGGGCTGCGACGACGCTCGCCATCTCGAGATCGACCACATCACGGCGGTAACCGATGGCGGGCCGACCCGCCTGGACAACCTCGCCAGGCTGTGTCGCTGGCACCACTACCTGAAGACCCATCGCGGCCACCGCCTGTCCGGCGGGCCGGGATCGTGGCGCTTCGCCAACTACGAACAGGCACACCCCGGGAGATCGCCTGACACTGCGAAAGAAACCGGCAGCGCGCGCCCTCCTTGAATCCCCCGTCTGCCTGTGTACGGACATCTTCGTGGGAGCTACTTTGATTGACGATGCCGGCCTCCTCGGCGAGGGCGAAGACGCGCACATGGAACCGATAGTGGGCCATCATCTCGGGTCAAGGTCGTGCCTCCCCCGCCCGTTTTTTGGTCGATAAGCAAAGGGTGCGGGCCTTCCCTAACCGCCTCGGATTTGCTGAAGTGTCGCTAGAGCTCGGGATAGACCGCTTAGATCACACTCGTTGCGCGTTCGTGATGAAGTTGTAGGGATAGATCTCCGGCGGCTCGCTGACCTCTGTCAGCCTCTGCATCTGCTTGTCATCGAGCTTCCATCCGGCCGCGCCGAGGTTGTCTTGTAGCTGGTCGGCCTTCCGGGCGCCGACGATGGGCGCCGTCACGCCGTCTCTTTGCAGCAACCAGCGCAACGCAATCTGCGCGTATGACTTGCCGGTTTCCTCAGAGATCTCACCGACCACATCGAGGGTCGCCCAGTTGCGCTCTACCGCTCGTTTGTGCCAGTGCTCGGCCTGCCACTCCTCGGCTTTGGCGATGCGCGAGTCCTCGGGTGGCTTCTGGTCCCTGCGGTACTTCCCGGTGAGGAAACCGGAACCGAGTGGGCCCCATGGAATCATGCCGAGCCCGGCCTCGAGCGCCGCATCCCGCACCTCGTAGTCGATGTTGCGCTCGACCATCGAGTACTGCGGCTGCAACGAGACGAACCTTTCGTAACCTCTTGTGTCGACCACGTGAACCGTCTGGGCGATCTGCCAACCGGAGAAGTTGGACAGGCCGAGGTAACGGACCTTGCCCTGACGCACCAGATCGGTGAGAGCACCCATGGTCTCTTCGAGGGGAGTTGCCCCATCCCAGGCGTGGATCTGATAGAGATCGATGTAGTCGGTCCCGAGCCGCCTGAGGCTTGCCTCGCATCCCCGAATGATGTGCTTGCGCGAGACACCGACGTCGTTCGGCCCATCTCCCATGGGGAAGCGGACCTTTGTTGCCAGGACGATGTCGTCCCGTTTGTCCTTGATCTTGCGGCCGGTGATCTCCTCGGAAACCCCGGCCGAGTAGACGTCGGCCGTGTCGATGAAGTTTCCCCCTGCATCGAGAAACATGTCCACGAGAGCATGGGAATACGATTCGTCGATCTCCCGGCCGAAGGTCATCGTCCCCAAGCAGATCTCGGAAACCATCACCCCTGAACGTCCCAAACGCCGATACTCCATACCCGTCGCCTCCCTGTCGCTGATTTGTTCGATAAGAGTGCCTCCATAGCGGCCAACCTCGGCGCGCCGCCAGATAATCCCTCCATGGCCGGCGTGAGCGGCGGGAGGGTCGTGCGCCTCCTTCTAAGATCAAGCGGTGACCCGCATCCTGGCGATAGCCGACGAGGTGGACAAGGTCCTCTATTCGAAGGAGTGCCTGGCGCGCCTGAACCCCGATCTGGTGGTTGCCTGTGGAGATCTCCCGGGGGACTATCTCGAGTACATCGTCACGATGGCATCTGTCCCCCTGGTGTTCGTACCCGGCAACCACGACCCCGATCTGAGCCCTTGTCGCCCCGAGGAGGAGCTGGCCTCATTCACACAGCCCTTCAGCTTCGATCGGGCGGGCCGTGACACGCCGGGGCCGGCGGGATGCATCAACGCCGACGGACGCATCGTCGAATCGGCCGGGGTGGTGATCGCAGGCCTCGGCGGAAGCCACGCCTACAACTTCGGCCCGAACCAGTACACCGAGGCTCAGATGCGCCGCCGCACCCTGCGCCTCCAGGTCCGGGACCGGCTCAGGAGAGCGGGAAACCGGAAACCCATCGATCTGTTGATCACGCATGCACCTCCCCTGGGCCTGGGAGACGAGGGGGATCTGGCCCACAGGGGGTTTGCCTGCTTTCATCCGTTGGTCCGTTCTCTGGCGCCGGAACTGCTGGCTCACGGGCACGTCCATCCCTACGGACGAAAACCCCCGACCCACCATTTGGCGAATACCGAAGTGGTCAATGTCGTCGGCCACCGGCTGCTAGAACTGAGCCGATGAGCTTTCACCCGCTGCCGCAGCCGTCCACCTTCGAGAGGGCCCGGCGCAGGGAGGCTTACAGGCGCTTTGCCCGGGCGGTCAAAGGCCGGAAGGGCGGAGAGAACGAGCTTCTGCCCCTCGATGAGGTGAGGGAGCGCCTGCGCCTGTTCGAGCAAACCTACGTCGGCGTCCGTCCCATTCCGGTGGAGAAGATCGTGGGCACCGCCGGGCGGTCCCAGGACTTCGATCGCAACTTTCTTCCCCGAAGGCGCGGGGTCGGCGAGCGCTGGAAGCGCGTGGAGCGGGTGTTCCCGGAGGGCGCCTTCCCGCCCATCGTGGTCTACCAGCTCGGTGATTCGTACTTCGTCGTAGACGGACATCACCGCGTGGCAATCGCCCGCCAGCGCGGCATGAGCTTCATCGACGCAGAGATCACCCGGCTCAACACCAGCTTCGAGCTTCCTCCGGACGCCGATATCGGCAGGATCATCCACGCCGAGCAGCAAAATCTGTTCATGGCGGAAAGCCGCCTCGAACGGGCCCGCCCGGAGGCCCTCATCGAGCTCGATCGCCCGGACGGCTACGCCGAGCTCCTCGAGCTCGTAAAGGCTCACGGTTACGATCTGGTGCAGGAACGGAACGAGGTCATGCCTCCGGAGGAGGTCTCAGGCGATTGGTACGACCATGTCTATTTGCCCACGATCGACGCCATTCATCAGGAACAGCTGACAAAGGCCTTTCCGGGCGCTACCGACGGCGACATGTTCCTGTGGATCTACCACCGGCGGCGCAGCCTCTTTCCCGAGCAAGGCAGGATGCGGCTCGAAGACACCGTCCGGGACACCAGCGCCGAGAAGCTCGGGCACGGAAAGCGAGGGGCAGCCACCAGGGCGCTGGGTATGTCGAGGTAGGACCGCCCGTCCCCCGTGGGAGGGCGCCCTCGCCGGCCCGGCGCCTCCGGGCCGCCTCACTCAGGCGAACAGCGGGGAGGTCGTCTCGGGATCGATCTCGTAGCGCTTGATCGCCTCCGTCACCACCTCGGGTTTGATGTCCCCGGCTTCGGCCAGCAGCGCAAGTGTCGCCACAACGATGTGCTCTGCATCGATCTCGAAATGGCGCCTCAGGGCGGCCCGTGAATCCGAACGTCCGAAGCCATCGGTGCCGAGCGGCAGAAAGCGGGCGGGTACCCAGCGCGCCACCTGGTCGGAGACGGCTTTCATGGAATCGCCGGCAGCTATCACCGGTCCCTCTTTGTTCTCGAAGCAACTTGTCACGTAGGGAACCCGCGGCGCTTCCTCGGGATGGAGACGGTTCCAGCGCTCGGCTTCGAGGGCGTCGGTGCGAAGTTGCTGGTAGGAGGTGGCGCTCCATACATCCGCGGCGACATCATGGTGCTCCGTCAGGAGGTCCTGAGCGCGCAAGACCTCCTGCATGATCGTCCCCGATCCGAGGAGCTGCGCCTTGTGCGGGCGGTCGGCTTCGGCGGCCTCGCGGAAGAGGTAGAGCCCGCGGAGAATCCCGTCCTCAACGTTCTCGGGCATTGCGGGCTGGCCGTACGCCTCGTTGTATAGCGTCATGTAGTAGAAGATGTCCTCTCCACCCTCGATCATCCTGGTCAGCCCGTTTCTGACGATCGCCGCTGTTTCGAACGCAAAGGCTGGATCGTAGGACAGACATACCGGGTTAGTCGTTGCCAGCAGCAGTGAGTGGCCATCCTGGTGTTGCAGGCCTTCTCCGTTGAGAGTGGTGCGTCCGTACGTCGCTCCCAGCAAGAATCCGCGTCCGCGTTGGTCTCCGAACGACCAGATTAGGTCTCCGATACGTTGGAAGCCGAACATTGAATAGAAGGTGAAGAACGGAATCATGGTTTCGCCGTGTGATGCGTAAGAGGTGCCTGCCGCGGTGAAGGTCCCCATCGAACCGGCCTCGGTGATGCCTTCCTCCATGATCTGACCTTGCTGCGATTCCCTGTAAGCCAGCAGATGCTCGGCATCGACCGGCTCGTAGAGCTGACCGTGCGCGGCATATATCTTGAACTCAGGGAACAACGACTCCATCCCGAAAGTGCGCGCCTCGTCGGGGATTATGGGAACGATGCGCTTGCCGACGTTCTTGTCGCGCATAAGCTTCCGCAACAACCGCACAAACGCCATCGTTGTGGCGACGGGCTGCTTCGATCCCTTGGCGAACTCTGCGTACAGATCTTCTTTCGGAAGCTCGAGCTTGGAGGCAACCACCCTGCGCTCGGGCAGAAAACCCCCCAGCGCCTTGCGGCGCGCCAGCAGGTACTCGAACTCCTTCGAGTCCTTGCCCGGGTGGTAGTAGGGGGCCTCGCCCTCATGGATCTCCTCGTCCTTGATGGGAAGCTCGAGTCTGTCGCGAAAGACCTTCAGCTCCTCCATCGAAAGCTTCTTTACCTGGTGGGTCACGTTACGGCCTTCGAATGCCCCCCCGAGCGCCCAACCCTTGACGGTCTTGGCGAGGATGACGGTCGGTGCATCGCCAAGCTCCACCGCCGAGGCATAGGCCGCATGCAGCTTCCGATAGTCGTGGCCGCCCCGTCGCAACCTCCGGAGGTCCTCATCGGTCAGATGGGCACTCAGCTCCTTGAGTCTCGGATCGGAGCCAAAGAAGTGCTCTCTGACATAATCGCCCGATTCAACCGCAAGCTTCTGGAACTCTCCGTCCAGGGTGGTGTTCATCTTGTTGACGAGCACGCTGTTTTTGTCGCGTGCCAACAAGTCGTCCCATTCACGGCCCCAGATGACCTTGATGACGTTCCAGCCGGCGCCTCTGAAGATGGACTCGAGCTCTTGAATGACCTTTCCATTTCCACGCACCGGGCCATCCAGCCGCTGCAAATTGCAGTTGACCACGAAGGTCAGATTATCGAGCCCCTCGCGCGCCGCTATCGAAAGCGCTGCCATGGACTCGGGCTCGTCCATCTCGCCATCGCCCACGAATGCCCACACGTGCTGGTCGGAGGTGTCCTTGATGCCCCGGTGCTGAAGGTATCGGTTGAAACGCGCCTGATAGATCGCATTGAGAGGGCTGAGCCCCATCGACACAGTCGGAAACTCCCAGAAGTCGGGCATGAGCCGGGGATGCGGATAGGAGGACAGCCCGGCACCGAATGCCTCTCGGCGGAAGCTGTCGAGCTTCTCCTCGCCGATGCGGCCCTCCAGAAAGGCGCGCGCATAGATGCCTGGTGTGCCGTGACCCTGAATGAAGACCTGATCCCCCCCGCCGGGATGATCTTTGCCCCGGAAAAAGTGATTGAAGCCGACCTCGTAGAGCGAGGCCGCCGACGCGTAGGTCGAGATGTGGCCGCCGATCCCGTTGTGGTGCTTGTTGGCGCGCGACACCATTACCGCCGCATTCCATCGGGTAATCAAACGGATGCGCTTCTCGATTGCCTCGTCGCCGGGGAAGTAGGGTTCCTGCTCAGGTGAGATCGTGTTGATGTAGTTGGTGGACACCATCGAGGGCAAGCCCACCTGCCGGCAGCGAGCCTCGTGCATGAGGCGCGACAACAGGTAGCGGGCGCGCCCGGGAGAGTGATCGATGACCTGTGCCAGCGCCTCGGTCCACTCAGCGGTCTCCTCCGGATCGATGTCCGGCAACTGATCTTTGAAGACGTCGTACATGTGGCTCACTCCAACCTAGACAGATGGGCCGATACCAGACCAGATTAGGGCCAATCGGAGGAATGCCTGACCTC
>JACDDL010000022.1 GCA_013817045.1 Actinomycetota bacterium
GGAGAAGGCAATGACGGACGGCCGCAGGACGCTCAGGACACTGGTTACGTTGGGGATGCTTGGGGCGTTGCTGGCCGGCTGCAGCGGCTCCGACGCCGGTGGTAGCTCGGGTGGTGGGAGCGCAGAGGACGCAGTGGCCGAGCGAGCGGCGCGGCCGGCCCCCAGCGGGTCGCTCGAATCTCAGGACGCGCCGCAGATCCAGAGCATGGCTCTTCCCACGGTCGCCGCACGCGTGATAAAGACGGCCGACCTAGAGGTGGCGGTTCCGGACGGCGACTTCCGCTCTGCGCTGACAGCCGCCGTCGAGGTGGCGCGGCGTCATGGAGGCTTCGTGTTGTCCACCTCGGTCGAGGCCGGGAATGCGAAATCGGGCAGGCTCGTGATCAGAGTCCCGGCTGAGTCGTTCGAGCGCGCCTTGACCGACATCGAATCCCTTGGTGACGTCGGTCGCGAGGTCGTGTCAGGCGAGGACGTCTCCCAGGAATTCGTGGACCTTCAGGCGCGCCTTCGCAACGCCGAGGCCCAGGAAAAGGTGCTGCTGAAGCTAATGGACAGGTCGAAGTCGGTGCAGGACACGATCGACGTTCAACGTGAGCTGCAGACGGTGCAACTGCTGGCCGAGCAACTGGGCGGACGTTTGCGCTACCTGGAAGACCAAACCTCGTTCAGCACCATCACCCTGGCGCTCGACGAAAAGGGCGCGCCGGCCGTGGCTTCCTCCGGAGTTCTCCAGCAGGCCTGGGACAACGCCACCAAGACCTTCTTCGCCGTCGTTTCGGCCGTCATTCTGGGGGCCGGTTTCGCTCTGCCTCTGGTCATCCTTCTTGCAATCGTGCTGCTGATCGTCCGCCTCGTGCGCCCGTTTCTTCCCTGGCGCTCCAGGAGCACACCTGCTCAGGAAGCGTGACGACCTTCGCCGGCCCATCCCGGCCTATGTACGGTCACCGCCGAAGAAACTGCGCCATCTGCCAGGCGGTTGTCATAGGTCACCAACCCCGCCAGGTCATCTCCCAGGGAAAGGGCCGACGCAAGGTGGATTGCATCGAGCGACCGGAGCAATGGGGGCCCCAAAGCTCCCGCCGTCCTGAGAAGCTCTTCGTCCACCGTGATCAAGGCCACGCTCGTGAGCACCGTTTCCGCTCGGGATCGGGCCTCGTCGTCCACCTCATCTACAGCGCGGTGCCGCACCGCCCTCAACACCTCTGTGAGTGCAAGCGCGCTCACGGCGTGTAGATGCCACCCGGCGATGAATGAAAGCAACTCAGCCGATTCTCGTTCCACGACGATTAATTTCAGTAGCGCTGATGAGTCGAGGTAGAGAACGTTCCCGCCCATTCAGTGCACTTAGAGGCGCTCTTGACGCTGCTCTTCCAATACGTCCGTCAAAGGAGGCCGGTGCGGATCGGCGGGAAGCGGAGGACCTATGTCGCCCAGATCGCGGGCTGCTGGCGTGGCCCGCCCCGAAGCAATCAGCCGATCGAGGGCGGTTGAGTGCTCAGGAAGTGGACCGAGCACGGCCACACGCATGCCACGCTCGGTCACCAGCAGCGTCTCGCCCTTCGCGACACGCCTCAGGTAAACGCTCAGGTTTTGGCGGAGTTCCCTCACACCCACGGTCCCTTTCTCGCCCTTCATGTAGCACATGGTAGCACATGGGCCTAGAAAGCAGGCGGTTCGGTGTACCTCCCCCAGACCTGCCTCAGAGTCTCGGTTAGCTCGCCCAATGTCACATAGGCCTTGGCCGCCTCGATCATGACCGGTATCGTGTTCACCGACTCCTCGCTCGCGGCCCGTCTCAGAGCACCGAGCGCATCCTGAGCCGCATGCTCGTCCCGGTTGGCCCTGACCTCCGCCACCGCTTTGGTCTGCCCCTCTTCGATATCGGGGCCGATGATGAGCAGGTCGGGCGATTCCTGCACCGTAGCGGTGAACCGATTGACGCCGACGATGACCTTTTGACCCGCCTCGAGGAGTTGCTGGTATCTGAAGGCGGCATCGGCGATCTCCTTCTGAAAGTACGCATCCTCGATGCCGCTGAGCATGCCGTCGAGAATCGAACCATCACCCATCTCGTCGATCCTCGCCAGATAGATCTCGGCCTCTTTCTCGGTTCTCTCCGTAAGCTCCTCCACGAACCATGAGCCACCCAGCGGATCGATGACGTTGGTTGCGCCTGTCTCGTAAGCAACGACCTGTTGGGTTCTGAGCGAGATCTCGACGGCCTCGTCACTTGGAAGCGCGAGCACTTCATCGAGCGAGTTCGTGTGCAAGGACTGCGTCCCCCCCAGGACGGCTGCCAGGGCTTCTGTCGTCGTGCGCACCACGTTGTTGAAAGGCTGTTGGGCCGTGAGCGAGACACCTGCAGTCTGTGTGTGGAACTTCAGCATCCACGAGCGCTCCTTGATTGCGCCGTACCGATCTCGCATCCAGCGAGCCCAGATCCGGCGCGCCGCCCTGAACTTCGCGATCTCTTCGAAGAAGTCGATGTGCGAGTTGAAGAAGAACGATAATCCGGGGGCAAAGTCATCCACTGCCAGGCCACGGCGCAGGCCCAATTCGACATGAGCAAAACCCGACGCAAGTGTGAAAGCGAGCTCCTGAACCGCGGTCGATCCCGCCTCGCGTATGTGGTAACCGGATATTGACAGCGGCTTGTAACGAGGGACTTCGCTAAGGCAAAACTGCATCATGTCGGCGGTGAGCCGCAGGTGTGGCTCAGGTGGGAAGAGCCATTCCTTCTGGGCGATGTACTCCTTCAAAATGTCTGTCTGACAGGTTCCATCCAGCCTGGAGAGGTCTGCCCCTTGCTTCTCGGCTGCCGCCATATAGAACGCAAACAGCATCGGCGCCGGGCCCGAGATCGTCATGGAAGTCGAAATGGCCGTGAGGTCGATGGCGTCGAACAGGACCTCCATGTCGGCGAGTGAGTCGATGGCCACGCCACATCGGCCGACTTCCCCCTCGGAGAGCGGGTCGTCGGAATCGAGACCCATGAGGGTCGGCATATCGAATGCCACCGACAGTCCCGTCAATCCATGATCGAGCAGGAACTTGTATCGGCGGTTCGTTTGCGCTGCCGTCCCGTAACCAGAGAACTGGCGCATGGTCCACAGACGGCCGCGATACCCGCTCGGGTAGATGCCGCGGGTGTAGGGCCACTCTCCGGGGACGCCTATGCGCGGATCGACGTCCTCGGGCCCGTAGAGGGGGTCGAGGGGGACGCTGGAGAGCGTGTCGAAGTCGACATCGTCCCTGAGCCTGCTGGCTCTGTAGCCCTCCTCCCATCGCCTCCGGGAACCGTCTGCCATCCGGCGATTCTATCTTCGCCGCGGCTGCAAAGCCGGGGGCCGGGAGCCGGAGTCAACTATCGCCGGGGGACGGCTACGATCGGCAGGCGGAGCCAGAAAAAGAGATAGGACGACTATGCCTCGATTCTTTCGATTGCTCGTGGACAAGGATGCGCTCACCGACGAGCTCTTCGAGTTCGTGACCGATAACACCCCATGGCGCAACCGGCGCCCGGTGGTCGAAGAGCTCAACGACTTTGCGCCCGGCGTCATCTACGTCATGGAGAACATGATTCTGGACGGAGTCGACAAGAAACGATACGTCAAGGACTACGTCGATGCGATCTTCGATGGAAGCGAAGACACCGACGTCTACATGACCTGAGCGTCCTTTTCGAGCGCATCCATCAAGAGGCCGGCGGCCTCGTAAGGATCGATCCGGCGCGCCGCAACCTCATGCGTCATCTCCGACAGCAGTGGGGCTAGCTCTTCTTCGACGCGCCTGCGGTAGCGTTCGGCCACGATCCGCTTGATCTCACGCTGCGTGCGGGTCCGGCGGCGGCTCTCGAGCCGTCCCGTCTCCTCTTGCCGGGCACGGTGCTTTTCAACGGCCGTCCACAACTCTTCGATTCCCTCGCTCTTGGTGGCGGTGGTCTGGACGATCTCCGGTTTCCAATCCGCTTCGGCCAGTTCCAGCATTCGGGTCAACTCCTGCGTCGTCTCCCGCACTCCAGGGCGGTCGGCCTTGTTTACGACGAATACGTCTGCTATCTCCATGAGTCCCGCCTTGGCGGTCTGGATTGCGTCGCCCCAGCCCGGGTTCACCACCACCACGGTGGTGTCGCATGCGTCGGCGATCTCCACCTCCGCCTGCCCCACCCCGACCGTTTCGACCAACGTGACATCGAAGCCGGCCGCTTCGAGCACATGCATCGCCTCGAACGTCGCAAGTGACAGGCCCCCGAGATGACCTCGTGTAGCCATCGATCTGATGAACACGCCCGGATCGGTCGCATGGGCTTGCATCCGAACCCGGTCGCCCAGGAGGGCGCCGCCCGAAAAGGGGCTTGAGGGATCGATTGCGAGCACACCGACACGCTCCTCGTGTCTCCTGATCTCAGCAATAAGGCGTTCGGTAAGGGTCGACTTGCCTGCCCCCGGCGCGCCGGTGACGCCCACGGAGTAGACGTGGCCCGTTCGCACGTACAGGTCGTGCATTACAGGACCGAGCGCGGGGGCCCCGTCTTCGACCAGTGAGATCAGGCGCCCCATCGCGCGGGGGTCGCCTTTGAACACCCGTTGGGCGAGGCTTTGGAGCTCCGCCGGGTCAGACCTCGAGGGCTACGACCTCGGTGATGCCCGGGACGCGTTCACGCAGGATGCGCTCGACTCCATGCCGAAGCGTCACGGGAGAGATCGGACAGGTGTCACAGGTCCCGAACAACTGCACCGTCACGGTTCCGTCCTTGACGCTGTCGAGTTGGATGTCGCCTCCGTCCATCTGGATGGCGGGACGGATCAACTCGAGGGCGGCCCTGACTTGATCCTCGACCGACTCGACCTGCTCCACCTCTCCATCTTACCCGGCAAGCCCGGGGACCGGCGGGAGCTCCTCGAGTGGCAAACGGGTGGAAGAACCTGCGCTTCCCGGCAACCAGATCCGGCGTCACACCGTGGAGACCTCTATGTCTGCTCCCAGAAGGCGGAGCTTATGATCGAAATCCTCGTACCCGCGCCGGATGTGCCCTTTGTCGAACACCTCGGTTTCGCCCCGGGCGCACAGTCCGGCCAGCACCAGGGCTGCGCCGGCCCGGATGTCGGGCGCCTCCACCGGCGCGCCGGACAAGCCTTCGACCCCTCGGATCACGGCGTGATGGCCCTCGACCTTGATGGAGGACCCCATCCGAGCAAGCTCGTCGACGAAGACAAAGCGGGCCTCAAAGACATTTTCGGTCAATATGGACGAGCCGTAGGCTTGGGCCAGCAGAACCATCATCGGATGCTGCAAATCGGTGGGAAATCCGGGAAAGGGCAGAGTGACGAGGTCGATGGCACGCGGCCGGCCCGCCATGCTCACCTCAACCGCATCGCTGTGCCGGCGAACCTCGGCGCCGGCCTCCTCGAGCTTCTGCAGCGGGAGCTCTATGTGCTCGGGCCGAAGGCCGTTCAGACGAACATCACCGCCCGTGGCGGCTGCGCCGATGGCGAAGGTGCCCGCCTCGATGCGGTCGGGCATGATCTCGTGATGCACGGGCCGCAGCTCGGTGACGCCTTGGATCTTTATGGACGGCGTTCCCGCCCCCGTGATTCGGGCGCCGGCGGCGTTCAGAAAGCCCGCCAGATCCCGTATCTCCGGTTCCCGCGCCGCGTTCTCGATCGTCGTCTCGCCATCGGCCGTTGCGGCTGCCATCACCAGGTTCTCTGTCGCCCCCACGGATGGGAACTCGAGCAGAACGTTTGCCCCCGACAGACGTTCGGCAATGCCTTCGACATAGCCATGCTCCGACACGAACTTGGCGCCCATCCTCTCGAATCCCTTGAGATGGAGGTCGATGGGCCGTGATCCAATGGCGTCCCCTCCTGGGAGTGCAACACGCGCACGACCAAGGCGCGCCAGAAGAGGCCCCAGAACCTGAATAGAAGCTCGCATCATTGTGACGAGCTCGTAAGGAGTCTCGTCCAGGAGATCGCCCGACGAGTCGATCCACAGAGAGTCGCCGTCCCTATCCACTCGGGCGCCGAGCCGCTCCAGCACTTCACTCATGAGGGCTACGTCGGTAATGCGCGGGACCCGCTCGACCACTACTTCGCCTGGGACCATCAAAGCCGCAGCCATTATCTTCAGGGCAGAGTTCTTTGCGCCGCTGATGGCGACCTCACCTTGCAACGGTCGAGGTCCATGGACGGAGTAGCGCACCATCGATTTCATCTAGGACTTCGTCGCATGGGTAGCGCCTCTGCACCGAGAGCCCGAGAGCCTCCGGCCACCCAGAGGCGGCCCGGGTTCTGCTCCCGGGCCACCTTGGCAGACGTTGCTCGGCTACCTGACGACCCTGCGAGCCGTCGCCTTCCTTGTGCCAACCGCTCTTCTGTGTCCTGTGGCCGTCCGTCCTGCCGACGATTTGCGGGCGGTGGTCTTCCTTCTGCCCGTTGACTTCTTCCTGCCCGTCGACTTCTTCCTGCCCGTCGACTTCTTCCGGCCGGTCGACTTCTTCCGGCCGGTCGACTTGCGGGCGGTGCTCTTCTTCCTGCCGGTTGACTTCTTCCGGCCGGTCGACTTGCGGGCGGTGCTCTTCTTCCGGCCCGTCGACTTCTTCCGGCCGGTCGACTTCTTCCGGCCGGTCGACTTGCGGGCGGTGCTCTTCTTACGTCCGGTGGTCTTCTTGCGAGTGGTTGACTTCTTGCGCCCGGTGGTCTTCTTGGGCTGGGCGGTCAAGATCGTCACCTCCTCACGGACGACCGTCTCGACGTCAGGATCGTCCGTGCGCACATCTGGAATGGTGATCTCACGCTGAGTCGTAAGCCCGGTCTCCGCGTTCTCTGCCGACAAGACCGGCTCCCGGGTAACGTTTCCCCCGTCCTCTGTTTCTTGAGACATCGCTCCCCTCCCTCCCGGATAACAGCCCAGCAACTTCAGCTAGGCACTTCCTGACAACGAAAGACCAAACAAAGTTCAAATGCAAGCCTTTTCAGGGTTGGGTTTTGCCCCTGAAGGAGAAATACCTCCAATGAACGAGGCCAACAAGTTCCTGCGCATCTATCTCAACGACCATCTCGCAGGCGCGATCATCGGGGTGGAGCTCGCAAAGCGATCACAGAAAAGCAACAAGGGCACCCCCTTGGGCGACTTCCTAGCGGAATTCGTGGCGGACGCTTCGGCCGACAAGGCGCAACTCGAGCAGATCATGGACTCGGTAGGCGCCGGCAGGAACATCCTGAAGTCCTGGGCTGCCTGGGCAGCCGAAAAAGTGGGCCGCTTGAAGTCAAACGGCCAACTCGCCGGCTACTCCGATCTAAGCCGCCTTGTCGAACTGGAAGGGTTGGTGATCGGTGTGACCGCAAGAATGGGCTTGTGGCACAGCCTCCAAAAGGCCTTCTCGCCCTCGCAACCGCCGCCTGCAGACCTCGACGCGTTGTTGCAGCGCGCACAGGATCAACTCGCTGAGCTTCAGCACTATCACCAGAGGGCGGCCGCTGAGGCGTTCGGGCTCGGCTGAAGTGCCTAGAAACTCGGACCAGGGCCGGCCTCGAAATCGATTTCGAGGCGAGCTTCGATCAGCCAGAGATTTCGGCGCACACATGACGGGCACAGGGCAACAGCCTGATTGTCCTTGTCGGGCATCTCCTCCCAGCCCAGTGGGGCGACTCCGTGACGACGGATGGCCGAAGCTCTGCAGGACGAGCAGAAGACGCGATTACGCAGCCCCCCAGGACGACGTTCCACAACACTAATTCTCGGCCAGGTCGACCCTAGCCATCGCAACGCGTAGCTCGGCCTCGGCGGCATCATCGTCTCGTTCGTCACGCTTCCGTCGAGCTTCCTCGAGGAGCTCACGCGCCCTCGACGCATCGATATCGTCCGCAGCCTCGGCGCCGTCGGCAAGCACGATGACGTGGTAGTCCTCGGCCGAGCCCGACGACTCCAGGAAACCTCCTGGGACGAAGAAGACCTCGCGTGAATCGCCGGATACGACCGTCACCTTCCCAGGCACCAATGCGGCCAGGAACGGAATATGTCCCCGCATTATGCCGAACTCCCCCTCCGGAGAGCGCGCTATCACCAGATCCGCTTCCCCGTCCCAAACACTGGCCTCGGGGGAGACGATGCTTACGTCCATATCTCTTCTTTCCTCGAAGGCATCGGCACTACAGCTCTTTGCCCCTGGCGACCGCCTCTTCGATCCCTCCCACCATGTAGAAGGCCTGCTCGGGAAGGTCGTCGTGCTCCCCTTCGGCGATGGCCTTGAAAGAGGCGATGGTTTCGTCCACCGAAACGTATTTTCCCTCGATGCCCGTGAACTGCTCGGCCACGAAGAACGGCTGTGACAGAAACCTCTGGATCTTGCGGGCGCGCTGGACCGTGATCCGGTCTTCTTCGGAGAGCTCGTCTATGCCAAGAATGGCAATGATGTCCTGGAGGTCCTTGTAACGCTGAAGGATGCGTTGGACCGTTGTGGCTACCTCGTAGTGCTCCTCTCCGACGTAGCGCGGATCGAGGATCCTCGAGGTCGAGTCAAGCGGATCGACCGCAGGATAGATGCCCAGCTCTGAGATCTGACGTGACAGCACCGTCGTCGCGTCGAGGTGGGCGAAAGTCGTGTGCGGAGCAGGGTCGGTGATGTCGTCCGCCGGGACGTAGATCGCCTGCAGGGAGGTGATCGACCGGCCCTTTGTCGAGGTGATCCGCTCTTGCAGCTCGCCCATCTCCTCCGACAAGGTGGGCTGGTAACCGACGGCGCTGGGCATGCGCCCGAGCAACGTCGACACCTCTGAGCCGGCCTGCACGAAACGGAAGATGTTGTCGATGAAGAGCAATACGTCCTGCCCCTCCGCATCGCGGAAGTACTCGGCCATGGTCAGCGCCGACAAGGCCACCCGCAGGCGAACTCCGGGAGGCTCGTCCATCTGGCCGTACACAAGGGCGGCTTTCTCCAAGACGCCCGATTCCTTCATCTCGACCCACAGGTCGTTGCCCTCGCGCGTCCGCTCGCCGACTCCCGCGAAGACCGAGACGCCGCCGTGCTCGGTCGCCACCCGGTGGATCATCTCGAGGATGACGACGGTCTTGCCGACCCCTGCGCCGCCGAACATGCCGATCTTGCCGCCCTGCACGTAGGGCTCGAGAAGGTCGATGACTTTGATGCCGGTCTCGAACATCTCGGTCTTCGGCTCGAGGTCTTCGAATTTCGGAGGCAGACGGCGAATCGGCCAGCGCTCGATGTCATCGGGAAGCTCCGACCCGTCGAGAGGCAGCCCCAGGACGTTGTACACGTGCCCGAGAACCTGGGGGCCGACCGGCACGCTGATGGGCGCCCCCGTGTTGATCACCGGCGTACCGCGAACCAGCCCGTCGGTCTGCTGCATACAAATGGCTTTCACGGTCGAATGGCCGACGTGCTGGGATACCTCGCCTGTGATCGTGTCGGTCTTCTCGTCGACGGTGCGCTCGACCGTCAGGGCGAATCCGATCTCCGGCAGCGCGTCCGGCGGGAACTCAACCTCCATAACGGGACCCGTTACAGTAAGGATGCGCCCCTGGGCAAGTTCTTGCGCGTCGCCCGGCCCGGAATCCCCTGATTCCTGGTCCTGCTCGAGACGATTCGACGCTATTGCCATGTCAAAGCCTCCTAGTTCGTTTCGTGCCCGCCGGAGGAGGCGCCCGAAAGAGCTTCGGCCCCTCCCACGACTTCCATGATCTCTGTGGTGATCTCCGCCTGCCGAGCCTGGTTGTACTCGCGGGTGAGGTCCTCGAGGAGCTCTTCGGCATTGTCGGTCGCCGCCTTCATAGCGCGCCGACGCGCTGCATGCTCCGACGCGGATGCCTCGAGCAGCGCCTGATAGACAGTGCTCTCGAGATAGCGCGGCAGCAGGTAGTTGAGGATCTCCTCCGGCGCCGGCTCGAACTCGTAACCGGCGCGCCGGCCCTCATCTTCGTCCTGATCCCCGTCGAGCTCTTCACGCGGCAGCGGGAGCACCTGATTGACCACAACGCTCTGACGCATGGCCGACTCGAACTTGGTGTAGGTCAGGCGCACCTGGTCGACCTCACCTTCAGAGAAGGCATCGGCCGCAGTCTGCGCCACGGTGCGGGCATCATCGATGCTCGGACGATCCGAGATCCCGGTCCACGAGTCCGAGGTGTCATAGCCACGGAAACGGAAGTAGGAGACGGCCTTCTTCCCGGTTAGGAACAGCCTTGCCTCCTTGCCATGTTCGGCTATGTCCCGCTCGGTGGTGCGCAGAACGTTCGAGTTGTACGCGCCCGCTAGCCCCCGATCCGAGCCGATGACGATGTGTCCCACTGTGGAAACGTCCTCTCGCTCGGCAAGGAGCGGATGTTCGAGATTGCCGGCATTCTGGGCCACCGACACCAACAGGCGCCTCATCGTCTCCGCATATGGACGCGCCGCATCGACACGCTGCTGCGCTTTGATGATCCGCGACGACGAGATTAGCTCCATGGCGCGGGTGATCTTCTGGGTCGACTGGACGGACCCGATCCGGCGCTTGACGACACGGAGCTGCTCGGCCATCCGCTAGTGCTTCAGCGCGGAAGTAACGTCGGCGACGGGACTTAGGCAAAGGTGCACTAGGAACGAGCTCCGGACTCGTCGCGTGCCGAGTCGCCGGCGCCGTCCGAGCTCGTCTTCGAGTCCGAATCATCGACCTCGGAGGTGTCGGGTGCATCTGTGTCCTCGCCGCCGGAGCCGGGTTCGGAGGTCTCGGGAACACCCTCCTCGGCGGCGACGGTCTCAACCGTACCCACCCGGTCGGCGAAGGAGTCCTTGAACTCGCCCACCGCACTCTTCAGCCTCTCGGAGGTATCGTCTTCCAGCTTGCCGGACTCTTTGATGGTGTCTCGAATGTCGTCGTGATGGGTTCTCATGTGGTCCAGCAGCTCACGCTCGAACTGCTGCACGCTCTCGACGGGGAGGTCGTCGGTGAACCCGTTGGTGATCGCCCAAATCGAGATCACCTGATCCTGCACCGGAAAGGGCGAGTACTGCGGTTGCTTGAGAGCCTCGACGAGTCGCGCTCCGCGCTCGAGCTGCGCCTGTGACGCTTTGTCGAGGTCGGAGCCGAACTCCGCAAACGACTCGAGCTCCCTGAACTGGGCGAGATCGAGTCGCAGGCGCCCAGAAACAGACTTCATCGCCTTTGTCTGGGCATTGCCGCCGACACGAGAGACCGAGATCCCGACGTTGATCGCAGGCCTGACACCGGCGAAGAAGAGGTCTGTCTCCAAGAAGATCTGGCCGTCGGTGATCGAGATGACGTTGGTCGGAATGTAGGCGGAGACGTCGCCGCCCTTGGTCTCGATGATCGGCAGGGCGGTCAGCGACCCGCCGCCGTTCTCATCGGAAAGGCGCGCGGCCCGCTCGAGAAGACGGGAGTGGAGGTAGAACACGTCGCCCGGATACGCCTCGCGCCCGGGCGGCCTGCGCAGCAGCAACGACAGCTGCCGGTAGGCGACGGCTTGCTGGGACAGGTTGTCGTAGATGATGAGCGCGTCTTCGCCGTTCTCCATCCAGTGCTGTCCAAAGGCGCATCCCGAGTACGGGGCGAGGTACTGGAACGGCGCCGGGTCCGAGGCGGCGGCGTTGACCACCACGGTGAACTCCATGGCCCCCGCCTCTTCGAGGGCCCCCACTACCTCGGCCACGGTCGAGGCTTTCTGACCAACCGCCACGTATATGCACTTGACCTGCTCGTCGGTGCCCCACGCCTCGCGCTGGTTGATGATCGTGTCGATGGCGATCGCGGTCTTGCCGGTCTGACGGTCGCCGATGATCAGCTGGCGCTGACCCCGGCCGATGGGCGTCATTGCGTCGATCGCCTTGATGCCCGTCTGAAGAGGAAAGTTGACGGCCTGACGGGCGGTCACGCCGGGCGCCTGAACCTCGAGCGGGCGGCGCTGCCCGGTCTCGATCGAGCCCTTCCCGTCCAGCGGAGCGCCCAGAGCGTCGACCACCCGGCCCAGAAGCTCATCCCCCACCCCGACAGAAAGGATCTGACCCGTTTGCTTGACCGGCTGCCCCTCTTCGATGTGGGAGGCCTCGCCCAGGACCACGGCGCCGATCTCGTCGACGTCGAGGTTCATGGCGAGCCCCATCACGCCACCCTCGAACTCGAGCATCTCGTTCGCCATGGCGCGTGGCAGACCGGAGACGCGGGCGATCCCGTCGCCGACCTCCCGTACACGTCCGACCTCTTCGCGCTCCAGGGACGGCTCGAATTCGGCAAGGTGCCGCTGCAGTACGGCGGTAATGTCCTCCGGGCTGATCGAGAACTCTTTTTGTGCCACTTAAGACCTCACTTGCTCTCTGAGCTGCTCGAGACGACGCCTCACGGTGCCGTCGATAACCGTGTCTCCGATCTTGGCCACGACTCCGCCCATCACCGACGGGTCGACAATGACCTTCAACTCGATGTTCAGGCCGGTCGCCTTCGACAGGCCGTCGGCGAGCTGTGACTCCTGCTCATCGTCGAGCGGGATTGCGCTGCGCACCTCGGCAACTGCAGCCTGGCGCGATTCGGCGACGAGCTCGCTGAGCCGGGCGAGTATCTCCGGAAGCAGCCTCCCGCGATCCTGATCGACCACGAAAGAGAGAAGCCCGAGCGTCTGTGATGAGACCTTGTCGCCTGTCAGCTCTTCCAGCATGCCGGTTCGCACGGAGCTGTCGACCGCCTGATCCGAGAGAGCCCGTTTGAGCTCGTAGTTCGACTCGAGCACCTTTCCGAAGCGGTAGAGCTCATCCTCGACCCGGTCGAGCTCCCCCTCCGCCTGCACGAGCCGGAACAGCGCCTCGGCATAACCCTCTACGAGCTGGTCGTCGGCCATCAGGCGCCCTTGCCTCCGTTGCTTGGCATGCCGCTCACTTCCTTGATGTAGGCATCGACGAGCTCCCGTTGAGAGGAGCCGTCCAGAGAGCGACCGACGACCTTCTCGGCGAGCTCGATCGAAAGGTTGGCAACGGTGGCCTGCAGCTCCTGCATTGCCCGGGCCCTCTCCGAATCGATCTGCTCGCGGGAGCGCTCGACGATCGTCTCTGCCTCCTTCTCGGCTTTGGCGATGGTGTCCTTGCGTACCTGCTCGGCGGAGCCGCGTGCTTCCTCGACGATCCGATTCGCCTCGGACCGGGCCTCGGCGCGCTGCTGTTCGTACTTTTCCTTCTCGCTTTGTGCATCCTGCAGTGTTTGCTCGGCCTCTTCCTGCTTCTCGCGTATCGACCGCTCGCGCTTCTCGACGGATTGACGCAGCCGGGGAAATGCGATTCTCGTGAGCACGAAGGCAACGATTACGAAGGACACGGCCCCCCAGATGAGCTCCGGGGTAGCCGGGAGTACCAGATCGGTCCCCGAGTGCTCCCCTGACTCCTGCGCCAACAAAATGGCGCCGCTGATGGCTGACGACACGGGCTAACCTCCCGCTCCCTGAAGGATGAACGACAGGACGAAACCGATCAGAGCCAGGGCTTCGATCAAGGCGAAACCGATGAACATCGTCGCACGCGTCTGTCCGGCCATCTCCGGCTGGCGGGCGATTGCCTGGATGGCGCTCGAGAACACCAGTCCGATCCCAACACCCGGTCCGATCGCGGCGAGACCATAGACCAGGGCCCCGGCAATTGCCGCAAGCCCCGTATCGGTGACTCCGGACGCCTGGGCAAGTATGAGTGCTCCACTCATTCTTCGTTCCTCCTCACAGGTTCAATGTCTCTAGGTCTGATGATCATGCGGCTTCCCTCACTCCCTCGGTCTCCTGTTGTGCTTCGTGCTCAGATTGGTCGCGCTGCGGTTGGGCATGCTCCTCTTCCTCGTCGTGCCCATGCATCGCCTCAGAGATGTAGAAGGCCGTAAGCATGGTGAAGATGTACGCCTGGAGCGTGATGACCAGGAGCTCGAAGATGATCAACACACAGGCCACCAGAAGAGTCAGGATTCCCAGCGGGAGCCCCACCAGGTCGCCTCCCAGGATGAACGAATCGGTGAACAGGAAGAAGATAGTGAGCAGGACGTGGCCGGCCATCATGTTGGCCAGAAGCCGGATCGCCAGCGTCAAAGGCCTGACAAAAAATACCGAGAACAGCTCGATGAGCGCCAGCAACGGCTTGATCGCCAATGGGACGCCGGGCGGAAAGAGTGTGTTGACGAAGTACTTCAGACCCTGCTTGCGGATACCCACCACATTGAAGACGACGTAGCTCAGTAACGCCAGGAAAGCAGGTATGGCCATGCGCGAGGTCACCGGGAAGTTGATCCCAGGAACGATCTCGAGAAAATTGCAGAAGAAGATGAAGAAGAACAGCGAGGCAAGGAAAGGCGCGTACTTTATGCCCTCGGGGCCGATCACGTCGATGGCGATCTGGTTCCGCACGAACATGTAAGCCTCTTCGGCCATCAGCCCGATCCCTTTGGGGATGGCAGCCACACGCCGGGCCCCGATCAGGAAGAACCCCATGCAGAGGATCGAAGCGACGAATATCAACAGAACCACGCGATTGATCTCGAACGGCGTGCCGGCCAGGAGGACTGGGTCCCAGAAAAAGAGCTCGTTTACGTCCAACTCCATGCGGCTAGCTCCTGACTGTTGGGCGGCGGGTCGAGGTTGTTGTCTTGGACGTAGGGGCCATGGCATCCCGGGGGCCGCCCGAAGCCTCCCATACAACCAAGACCAGGTGACTTCCTATCAGGCTGACCCCCGTGACAGGGAAGAAGATGAGATTCATTGCGTTCAGGACCAGAGCGATGCAGGTGACGAGGATCAAGCCGAGGACGAAAGTCGCCAGACCCACCACCATGAGCAGCTGCGGATTCCTGTCGGCGACCCCACCGATGAGGCGCGCCGACAGCCACAGGTTGAGCAGCGCCATACCGAGACCTGCCACACCCGACCAGACGTAAAGGGGCCCGCCCCACAGCCACAATCCCGCCCCGAGGATGGGGGCCAACCACAGGCCCCGGCGCATCATGCGGGCAACCATCTGCACTTCGATCAAAACTGCCCTTTCTGCGTCGCGTAGTAGACGTGCAGGAAGCCGCCAAGCCATCCGGTGAGCGACCCGACGATCTGCCCCCACGGGCCCGTCCCCAGCCGGGAGTCGGCGAACCGCCCAATCAACCAGAACAAAAAAACCGCCCCCGCAAACTCGAAGGCGAGGGACATGCCCTTGGCTGCACCGCGGGTCGTGCTATGGCTAAAGTCCACGAAATGCTTGGATCGAGTGGCTCCGGGCCCTGTCGCGCCGCCCTCGGGTCGGACGGGCTCCTCCCCGCCCTGATCCTTGCTGTGGAACCCTTTCGACGGTCTGCTCACCCGAAGGCCTTCTCCATCTTCCGCGTCTTCGCCTGCAACCGCCACCCGTTGACCTCCCGGGTGGGCACATGGGCCCTGGCTTTGCTGCTCCTAACCTGAAGCTCCCAGCACCAAGCCGACGAAGGCAGGGCGGAAAGCGGTTGCATCCTACCCCAGCCTGATGCTTGTGAAAGTTTTCACAATCATCCTATCAGGGGGCGAAGCGCTCGTTGATCGCCTTGGTCAACACCGGGAACAGCGTGTAGACGACTATCGCTCCGACTGCCAGCGGAAAAACGAAGATCAGATCCGAGCGCTCGAGAAAGGTGAACCCCAGCCCCGCCCCCGCCGCCAGCGCAGACCACACGTACATGACGATGACGGCCTGACGGTGCCCATGGCCAAGATCCATCAATCGGTGGTGAAGGTGCTCCTTGTCGGCCAGGAAAATGCTCTGCCGCCTCCACGTACGCCGCGCGATCGCAAGCACCGCATCCAGGAACGGAATGGCCAGCACACTGAGAGGGATGAGCAAAGGCACGTATAGAAGGAAGCTGCTCGACGTCACGAAAGGAGCGCCTCCAACTCCGCCCACGGTGGCCGCCCCCAGCAGAAGACCCAGCAGCATGGCGCCTGAGTCCCCCATGAAGATGCGAGCGGGATGGAAGTTGTGACGAAGGAAACCCAGCGAAGCCCCCACCACGATGATCGCGACGAGAGGCGCCGAAGGCCCGGGCCCCAACGCCCCGGTCTGGAAGAGCTCGTAGACATAGACGAAGAACGAGGCCGCTGCGATGGCGACCACCCCGGCCGCGAGACCATCGAGCCCGTCGGCCAGGTTGACCGCGTTGATCATCACGAGAATCCAGGTCACCGTCACGATCACCGAGATGTCGTCACTCAAAGAGATGGGGGTATCGGGGGTGACGATGAATCTCACCTTCACTCCGGAGAGAAACAGCAGCCCGGCCGCAAACACCTGTCCGGCAACCTTGACCGGCACCGGGAGATCCCTCAGGTCGTCCACCGCTCCCAGCAAGACGATGACAAGCGCAGCCGCCCCGATTCCCAGAGGCTCCGATGTGAGCTTGAAGACGGGGCCGAACACCGGCAAGGACGCGGCCGCCACTCCCCCGCCGATTACGCCGAGAAGGATCGCCACCCCTCCGAGAGTGGGAGTGGGCCGTGCATGCACCTTGCGATCGTGGGGGTAGTCGATGGCCCCGGCCTTCAGAACGAGCCACCGCACGAGCGGGGTGGTCACGTAGGTGATCACCGCCGCTATGCCGCCGACAATCAGATAGGGGATCATTCAGCCGCGTCAGGCGACGTCGGGATAGGGCTTGAACCGGGCCGTCAGCTCCGCCACGCGCGCGGCGATCTCGGCCTTGGACTCGGGTGAGCCGTCCTTGACGACCCCTGCGATCATGCGGCCCACCTCTTCGATCTCCGGCTGCCTCATTCCACAGGTGGTGAGAGCAGGTGTGCCCAGCCGTACACCCGAGGCCACGAAGGGCTTCTCGGGGTCGTAGGGGATCGCGTTCTTGTTGACCGTGATCCCCACCTCGTCCAACCGGGCTTCGGCCTCTTTTCCGGTCACACCCGCAGGACGCAGGTCCACCAGCATGAGGTGATTGTCGGTGCCTCCCGACACGATCCTGAGCCCTTCCTCCTGAAGGGTCTCGGCTAGCGTCCGGGCGTTGGCCACGACCTGTTGGGAGTACAGGCGAAACTCCTCGGACGCAGCCTCGGTAAGGGCAACGGCCTTGGCGGCAATGGAATGCATCAGCGGGCCCCCCTGCCACCCGGGGAACACGCTCTTGTCTATTGCCTTGGCGTGCTCCTGCCTGGACATGATCATTGCCCCGCGGGGGCCTCGCAGCGTCTTGTGCGTCGTGCTGGTCACGATGTCCGCATAATCGACCGGGTTCGGATGCATGCCTCCGGCAACGAGGCCGATGAAGTGGGCCGCATCCACCAAGAGAAGCGCCCCGACTTCGTCGGCGATGGACCGGAATGCGGCGAAATCCCATACCCGCGAATAGGCCGAGTAGCCGGCGACGATCAACTTCGGACGTTCCCTCTTCGCGATCTCGCGCACCTCATCCAGGTCGATGAGCTCGTCGTCTTGACGGACGCCGTAGGCCGCCACCCGGAAGAGGCGCCCCGAGAAGCTGACGGGCGAACCGTGCGTCAGGTGTCCGCCGTGAGCGAGGCTCATCCCCATGATCGTGTCACCGGGATCGAGCACGGCGAAGTAGGCGGCCACGTTCGCCTGCGCGCCGGCGTGGGGTTGGACGTTTGCGTGCTCGGCCCCAAAAAGAGCCCTGGCCCTGTCGATGGCCAAGTCCTCGGCAACGTCGACGAATTCGCAGCCTCCGTAGTAGCGCCTGCCCGGATACCCCTCCGCGTACTTGTTGGTGAGCGGCGTGCCGAGGGCCGCCAGAACCGCCGGAGACGAAAAATTTTCCGACGCGATCATCTCGAGCTTCGAATTCTGCCGGCCCACCTCACCCAGAACCGCCTCGGCCAGCTCCGGATCAACCTTCTCGACCGCGGACCAATCCGCCCATCCCGGGTTGCTCACCTGTCGCTCTCCTGTTCCTCTATCTCGGCGATCTGGGCCAGCCGCCGTTCGTGCCTGCCCCCTTCGAAGCCTTCCTCGAAGAAGACGTCGACAATTGCCAGAGCCAGCACCTCTCCCAACAGTCTGCCCCCCAGGGCCAGGATGTTGGCGTCATTGTGGCGTCTTGCGAACCGGGCGGTCCACTCGTCATGACACAGAGCGGCCCGCGCGCCTCGTATCTTGTTGGCTGCTATCTGCTCGCCCTGGCCGCTTCCCCCCACCACGATGCCCTTGTCGGCTTCGCCGCGTACTACGGCTCGGGCGACGGCGGCGCAGAAAAAAGGGTAGTCCACCATCGCCGCCGAGTCCGTCCCCAGGTCGCGTATCTCGTGTCCCTTCGCCTGCAGATAGGGAATGAGCAAGGACTTGAGCTCGTAGCCGGCGTGATCCGATCCGATCGCTGTTCGCATGGTGCATCTTAGTCATCGGGTGCCCCCGGACGTCTCACAGGCTCGGGCTCGGCCCGACCCCTCCTCCACACACCCGGTTAGGGTTGAAGCATGAGCGACGCGTGGCAACGGCTGTTGCCGAAACTCGGGGAGCTGTCACACCTGCGCTCTGCGGGTGCGCTGCTCAACTGGGACCAGGCGGTGCTCATGCCGCATGACGGGGGGGCGGCGAGAGCCGGCGCGCTCGCAACGATCGAGAGCATCGTCCACGAGCGCCTCATCGAGCCGGAGTTGGGCGGCCTGATCGAAGAGCTCGCCTCGGACACGACCCTCGATGAGGGCCAGGCCGCAAACGTCCGGGTGCTGAAGCGTGACCGCAGCAAGGCGGTTCGCCTGCCACCGCTACTGGTGGCCGAGATTGCGCGAGCGCGAGGAGTCGCCTACGAGGCATGGACAGAGGCGCGACCCGCATCCGACTTCCGCATACTGCAGCCCCACCTGGAGCGCCTTGTATCCCTGAAGGTCGAAGAAGCGGATGCCCTCGGGTACGAAGAGGAGCGGTACGACGCGCTGCTCGACCTCTATGAGCCTGGAATGACGACACGCAAGGTAGAGGCGCTGCTCGGCGGGCTTGTGGAGGGCCTCAAGCCTCTGCTCGAAGACGCCATCCCCCCCTCGGTGGAGCGCCCGGCATGGCTGGAGCAGCCTTTTGAAGCAGTCCAGCAGGACCGGCTCTGCCGGTGGCTGGTGTCGAGCATCGGCTTCAGCTTCGACGGCGGCCGGCTGGACTCGTCGCCGCACCCGTTCACCACTTCAATCGGACCTGGAGATGTCCGTCAGACGATCAGGACACAACCCAACGCGCTGCTGCCTTCCGTCTATGCGGCACTCCATGAAACCGGCCACGCTCTCTACGAGCAAGGCATACCGAAGCATCTCGTGGGCATGCCGGCCGGGTCCGCACCCTCTCTGGGCCTGCACGAATCGCAATCACGGCTGTGGGAAAACCTCGTCGGCCGGAGGCGATCCTTCACCGATTTTCTGCTGCCCCATGTCAAAGAGCGCTTTCCGGCTGAGTTGGGCATGGTCAGCCCCGACGAATTCCATCTCGGAGTGAACTACCCAGAGCGAACAACTATTCGCATCTACGCGGACGAGCTGACCTACAACCTCCATATCGCATTGCGGATCGAGATCGAGTTGGCGCTGTTCCGAAACGAGCTCGACGTGGCGGATCTCCCCGACGCCTGGAACGCCGGGATGGAGGAGCACCTCGGGATTCGTCCGCAAGCCGACGGGGAGGGTGTGCTCCAGGATGTCCACTGGTCGATGGGACTGCAGGGTTACTTTGCGACTTACACGCTCGGGAACATCTACTCGGCCGCCTTCTACAACAAGGCGGAGGAAGACCTGGGAGGGTTGGACGACGACTTCCACAACGGAGACGTCTCCCGCCTTCTGGGGTGGCTGCGCGAAAAGATCCACTCCCAGGCTTATCTCTATCCGGCCACTGAGCTCGCAGAGAAGGTGGTGGGACACGAGGTGAACCCGGGCCCGCTGCTCGACCACCTCAGGGAGAAGTACACCGGGCTCACCTGAAGTCCTGCGTGTTCGCGAAGTTCCCTCTGTGCCTCGAACCTCTATCCAGGATGGCCCCCTTCGTTCGTTTTACCCGGGCCGGTACCGGCCTCCATGTCGGCGCGTGACGCAAGAAAGAGTGTCACCTTGTCACGCAGACCCTGGAGAACCACCGGGCCGATCTCCTCATAATCGATAGGCTCGGACTGCGTTGCGTCCTTTACCTCCGGCGTCACGCAAATCTCGTAAGGGCGTGCGTAGTCCGCAATCCGAGATGCGATGTTGACCGTGCGTCCGAAGTAGTCGCCGTCACGAACGATCACAGGCCCGGCGTTGACTCCGACATGGGCAGGCGGAAGGCCGGCTTCCAGGGTTCGCTCCACCAGCTCGAAAGCGCACATGACCGCGTCCGACGAATCGGCGAAATGGAGCATCACACCATCGCCGAGCAGCTTCACCGGACGGCCGTTGTATCTGGCCGCGACCTCCTGGACCAACTCTGCAAGACGGAGCGCGAAGTCGGCCGCCGCTGCATCCCCGCGCTCTTCGGTGAGCT
The DNA here is from genome assembly GCA_013817045.1 of Actinomycetota bacterium. GTDB lineage: Bacteria > Actinomycetota > CADDZG01 > CADDZG01 > WHSQ01 > JACDDL01. The sequence continues at coordinate 20,453 of JACDDL010000022.1, forward strand.
GCGTGTATCCGGTCAGGTCGAAGAACACTATCGCCGAGGACTTGTGGGCTCTCGGCTCGCCGGCACTCGATTCGTCGACCGCCATCTCCACATGCTCAACTATGTACTCCGTTTGGTTGTGCTCTGAGTGCCGGTGAAGGAGCCACAGCACCCAGCGGTCGAGTGAAGGCCCCATGAAGGAGTTCACCTGGGCCAGCAAGTCGATGATCTGTTGGCGCGACATTCCGTTCTTCAGCGCCGGCTCCTCGAAGTAGGTGTTGAAGAACGACCGCGCTGTGTCGGCTACCTTCCGCAGGCTCTCGCCCAATGTACGCGCACTCCGCATCATTGTGAGCTCGTTGAGTGCGTCGGCCGGTATCGAGACACCGAAGTCGGCGAAGATCGCCGCGTCATCCTCGCGGACGGAATCGTCGGGACTCGGCCGGGGCAACCCCCACATGGAATAGAGGCGCACGAGCGCATCGGGTTCGAAGCCGAGCTCGGACGCGACCGAGCGGAAGGTTCTCTCCGTCAGGGCAGGTGGCTCGGGCCACATGGTATCGACGAAGCCCAGAGAAAGATGGCCCTCGGCTATCGCACGAGCAAGCGATTCTGGCGATATCCCGGCATCATCCAGGGCCCGGATCAATCTGACACGCTGGATGTCGGGCAGGCCAAACATATCCCCGCCGTCATGGGCCAGGATCTCGAGCTCGACGAGACGGTTCACTTGACTGAGCGTCGTGCCGGCGCGCCGAGCGAGCTCGGCCCCCGAAATACGTGCCACCCACCCACACTAATGGGTGGCCGGCACCCGGCACCTCACCCCAGCCCCTGGGCTATCGCCAGGACGCCGGCGATCCCGGCGAAGCAGAGGACGGCGGGGCGGAGCCATCTGGCATCCAGCCACGGCTTCAGGTACCTGCTCAACAACAGCCCCGCCAGCATCGCGGGAATCATCTGGAGAGCGAAGATCACATGGCCGCCGTCGACCCTCCCCGTCAATGCGAGCGCGGCGAGTGACATGAGGGTGCCGAGCACGAAGGAAGCCGCCAACGTCGATCTGAGCTCGGTGCCGGGGCGGGACTGGTAGGCAAGCGCCATAGGCCCCGCC
>JACDDL010000338.1 GCA_013817045.1 Actinomycetota bacterium
GGTGGGGCGAGGCTGCGAGGGGGAGGTCGCGGCGCTGCGAGCAGCGCACCCCTCTGGATCGAGCGCTTCGCCACCTTCGAGGAGCTCCGCGCCGCCGTCCGCGAGTTCGCCACCACCTACAACGAGCACTGGCTGCTCGAGCGCCACGGCTACCGCCCCCCAGCAGAAGCGCGCGAGCACCTGCTCGCGCTCGCAGCCGTGGCATGATCGCTTTGTTCACCACAGTGTCCGGTGAACCGGGGGCCGGCGCACGCCATCACCAGCACTCCGGTCCATCGTCTCATCCCGTTCCTGATAGGCTGCCAGCGTTTCGCCGGTGTGGCCGCTGCGGCACCCTCAAGGAGCCCGGCGAGAGGTTCCGCAAGGGCGGCCGTCCACCGGGTGCTTCCGGCAACGGCAACCCAACTAAAGGAGGAAGTCTTGTCGGTTCGACGTATTACCCGTTCGCTCTTAGTTGCCCCCTTAGCACTGGCGCTTATTGCTATGGGCGCCCCGGCAGCGTCTGCCCAGAAACCCATTGGTGGATGCCCGGCTGGTTTTGACTTCATCTTTCCCGTATCAAGCCTTCCCGCGGGAACGAATGGACTCCCGTCACTAGACGGAAACGGCGACGGATTGACGTGCGTCAATCTCATCGCATTCAGCAATCCCAAAGGAATCAGGTTCGCGGCCGTCGATAACGTGTCGCGGGTCCCGTAGGGCCTCTGAACATCTTGCCCGCCGGGATGCCGCGCGGGTTTCTGTGTGCGGTTATCACGACCTCGGGACCTCGGGCGATTCACGGACTCTCACGTCGTTTGAGCGCGTCCTCCGAGGCGTCGTGGAAGGCCATCGGAGGATGAGGTTCAGCGCGGTGGCGGCGCCCGGGCGCGACAATAGGCCCACGCGGATAGGCGTATCGAGGTTCGCCCGACCTCCTGAGTTCGGTCCGACCGTTGTGAGAGTTCTACCCGCCGGGGATGTGGGCGAGGGAGGACTGATCGAAGTGAAGAGGCGACGACACGCCGGAGCAGTGAGCCGGGGCTGAGCCGGACCGGGTTCCACGGAGACCCGGTTTTGTGGCTCTCTCGTGCCGCGGAAAGGCGGAAGCGCGCGGCCGAGAGGCGGGCGAAGAGGCGCCGGTCCCGAGGCGGCCTGGGGCGCACGACGTGCCCCGTCTACGGGCCCGTCTTCAATGACTGCACCGAGCAAGGTTCAGACGGCGTCGAGCACGACGCCGGCATCGCGACCCGATCAGGCCGAAGATCGCGGCGGTAACAGCGTGCCCTCGGGCAGGTTGGAGGGCGGGCCCGCCGCCACTTTCATCCGCCGTGGGTTCGGGGGCCCCTTCGGGCCCTCATAGTCACGCTCCATGTCTAAGCGTGGCCGGCGGCGTAGAGGGCGACGAGATGAGCCTCCTGCGTCGGGCTGAGCTTGGGCTGCTTGCCGCGCAGCCGGCCCCTGGCCTTGGCGACCTTCATGCCCTCGCGGGTGCGCATGCGGATCAGGTCTGACTCGAACTCGGCGACCATCGCGAGCACGTTGAACAAGAGCCGGCCGACTGGATCGGTCGGGTCGTGCACCGACCCGCCGAGGTTGAGCTTGACCTCGCGGCCCGCCAGCTCGTCAGCGATCGCCCGGGCGTCAGGCAACGAGCGAGCCAACCGATCGAGCTTGGCGACCACCAGCGTGTCGCCGGCACGACAGGCGGCCAACGCCTGGCGTAGTCCCGGGCGCTCGCGGCTGGTGCCAGTCAGGCCGTGGTCGACGTAGATGCGCTCGGGCTCGACGCCCAGGACGGCGAGCGCATCGCGCTGTGCGGTGAGGTCCTGCTCATCAGTCGACACACGCGCGTAGCCGATGTTGAGCTCGGTCATCGACACAGTATGCCGCTTAGCCCCCCATCACCGGCACGCATCACCGAACCAGTCTTACGGGACACCGCCAGGGTGGGAGATGTCCGGATGCCGGCTTCGGCGCGCGGTGTGCCGCTGGGGGTTCGGCGGATTCGAGCGGTCATTGCAACAGTAGGTCACCGATCTTCTCGATCGGCTTGTAGAAGCCCAGGCGCTTGCGGGGTCGGTCGTTGAG
>JACDDL010000148.1 GCA_013817045.1 Actinomycetota bacterium
CACGGAGTCGTGGAGCAGCACCGAGTTGCGGACCTGGGCGCCGGCCTCGACGATCACCCCGCGCCCCAACACGGAATTGACGACGGTTCCGGCCACCTTGCACCCGGACGAGACGAGGCTGTTGTCGTTGCGTGCGGATTCGAGGATGTGGGCGGCGGGGCGCTGACCGCCGAGAGTCAGGATCGGCCAGCCCGGGTCGTCGAGATCCAGCTCGGGCTCGGGGCTCAGGAGCTCCATATGGGCGCGCCAGTAGCTGTCGATCGTGCCGACGTCCCGCCAGTACCCGTCCAGGCGATACTCGAAGACTCGGCCCTCGCCCACGAGCTCGGGCAGGACGTCGTCGCCGAGGTCTTCCAGCGACGGCTCCTCCTGGCCACCCTCTCGCCCGGCCGGGTTCTCGAGGTGATCCAACAAACTGTGCGCATCGAAGATGAAGATCTCGGTCGCGGCGATATCACCGAACGGGTGATCGGGCTTGTAGCGATACTCGATGACCCGCCCGTCCCCATCCACCTCGACCAGGCCGAAACGCGTCGGGTCATCGCGTCTTACCGCGGTGGTAACCATGGTGACCTGTGCGTCTCGCTCGAGGTGCCGTTCGATGGGCTTGTTGAAGTCGAGCTTGTAGACGTGGTCGGCGCTCATCACCACGAGAACGTCCGGGTCGAAGTCCCGCACGACCGCTTGATTTCGGTAGATCGCGTCGGCGTTCCCCTCGTGGAAACCGCTCTGCTCGGTGCCGAGGTGAGGATGCAGCAGCCGCATTCCCCCGTAGGTGCGGTCAAGGTCCCACGGCCGCCCGTTGGAGACGTGATCGGTGAGCGATTGGGGGTGGAACTGCTCGACGATCCATACGTCGCTCAGGCCGCTGTGGAGGCAGTTGCTCAACGGGAAATCGATGAGCCGGTAGACCCCGGCGAAGGGCAGCACGGGCTTGGCGCGCTCCTCGGTGAGCAGCTCCATCCGCCCACCGGCTCCGCCCGCCATGACCATGGCCAGGACCCTTGTCTTGCGCATCTACCACTTCTCTCTTTCCTCGGTTGTCGCCCGGGACAGTAGCGCCCACCCATCCTTAAGTGACACGGGCGGCGCCCGCCGGCGCCGAGCTCCTACGTTCCCAGGGCTCACCGACCGGGCTCGAAACCGGAGCCCGCCCACGGAGCCAGCGCACAGGAAAGCCTTCTCGGGCGCCGGACCACGTGATGGTGTGGTCCCCGGCACCAGATTTGTTTCTCGGCCTGCGAACCACACCACGATCTGCCCTGTGGCGGCCGAGGCTTGGGTACGGTGATTGGATGACGCAACCCTCGCCTCCGTCGTCGGCAGCCGAAGCCGGCCGGGCCCTGCTCGCCCTTCGGCGCGAGCTCGAGTCGTCGCGCCTGGGTCTCGAGATCCCGGAAGTCGAGCCCATTCGCCGAGGGCGCCAGGAGCTCATCGGGCAGATAGACGATTACCTGCTGCCTCGCCTGGGCCAAATCGACGCTCCCTTGCTCGCCGTCGTCGGCGGCTCGACCGGGGCCGGCAAGTCGACGATCGTGAACAGCGTTGCCGGCCGCGTGGTCTCCCCCGCCGGAGTGCTGCGCCCCACGACCTCGGCGCCGGTCCTCATTTGCAACCCGGCCGACCTCGTCTGGTTCAAAGACGACCGCATCCTTCCCGGGCTCCCACGCATAACGGGCGAGTTGAAACCACAGAACCGCGGCCTGCACCTCGTAGAGGACGGCGACATCCAGGCGGGTCTCGCCCTGTTGGATACTCCCGACATCGATTCGGTGGTGGTCGCCAACCGCGAGGTTGCCGGGCAACTGCTCGCAGCCGCCGACCTGTGGCTGTTCGTCACCACCGCGGCCCGCTATGCGGACGCGGTGCCGTGGGATCTGCTGCGGGCGGCCTCGACCCGGAGCACGGCCATGGCCGTGGTCTTGAACCGGGTACCGCCCGAGGCCCTTGCGGAGGTGGGCCGGCACCTGCGCGCCATGCTGGAACGAGAGGGCCTGGCTGCAGCGCCCGTATTCACCCTTCCGGAAACGGTCCTGGACGGCGGTCTGATCCCCGACGCGGCGCTCGCCCCGCTGAGACTGTGGCTGGACGACCTCGCCGCCGACGCCGGCCGGCGCGCCGAAATCGTCCGGGGCACGTTGCAGGGCGCCCTCGACAGTCTCGATTGGCGGATCGAGGACCTCGCCGCCCATGTCGACCGGCAGCGCGACGGCGCGAAAGTCCTGAAGTCGAGGGTCGACAACGCCTACTCTGGCGCTCGCTCAGGCATCGAGGCCGCCCTCAGTGGTGGAACGCTGCTGCGCGGTGAGGTCCTGTCCCGCTGGCAGGAGGTTGTCGGGACCGGCGAGTTCATGCAGACGATCCAAGCGCGCATCGGGGTGGTCCGTGATCGCCTCCGGGCTGCGTTGACGGGAGTGCCTCCGGTCGCCGAGGAGGTCAAGGCGGCTCTCGAAAACAGCGTCGAGACGGTGGTCATGTCCAACTGCGACCGGGCAGCCGAACAGGTGGTCGAAGCCTGGGAAGCCACGCCCGGCGGTGGGCCGCTTGTAGAGGCGGGTGACCGGGGGCTTGACCGCTCCTCCAGTTCGCTCCGTGATCGTGTCACCGCTGAGGTGCGTGAGTGGCAAAGTGACGTCCTCGCTCTCGTCGCCGCCGAGGGCGCTTCGAAACGGGCGGTGGGCCGCGCCCTGTCGCTGGGGGTGAACGGGTTGGGCGTCGCGCTCATGGTGACCGTCTTTGCCCACACCGGAGGGCTGACCGGCGGTGAGATCGCGGTGGCCGGGGGAACTGCAACGGTGGGCCAGAAGCTCCTCGAGGCTTTGTTCGGCGATCAGGCCGTCAGGACTCTCACGGCGTCGGCGCGCCGGAACCTCATGGAGCGGGTCGACCGCCTTCTGGAGGCCGAGGCGGCCCGCTTCCATGGCCTCGTCGATGCCGTCGCGCCGAGCCCCTCCGAGGCCGCCCGGCTTCGGGACTTCGGGAAAGCGATCAGGACGGTCCGACCGTGACCGGGGCAGTGGCGAGACGGGCGCGCGGCTTGGGACTGAGCGAACGGCTGGAGGGATTGGGCGACGCGGTGACCTTGGCCGAAGGCCGTCTGCCGGCCGAGCATGTCGCCACCGCCAGGGTGGTTCTCGAGCACGCGGGAGCGCGACTGAGCCGGGGGCCCGAGCTCACTGTGGCAGCTCTGGCCGGGGCGACCGGGAGCGGCAAGTCCTCGATCTTCAACGCGTTTGCGGGAACCGGGCTGTCAACCGTGGGTGCCCGCCGCCCAACGACCGGCGAGGCCCACGCCTGCATCTGGAGCGAGGAGGTGGGAGAAGGCAGCGCCGCCGATACCCTGCTCGATTGGCTGGCGATCAAGCGCCGGCACCGGCACCTCGGGATCGAGCCGGAGCTCGACGGCATGGTGCTCCTCGATCTGCCCGACCACGACTCGACCGAGGTGGAGCACCGGCTCGAGGTGGATCGCCTGGCCGATCTGGTCGATCTCCTCGTGTGGGTGGTCGACCCTCAGAAGTACGCCGATGCTGCATTGCACGATCGCTACCTGAGGCCGCTCGCCGGATACGGCTCGGTCATGGTCGTCGTGCTGAACCACATCGACCGGCTCGAGCCGGCCGGCCGGCGCGCCTGCATCGGGGATCTCGGGCGTCTGCTTCGGGAGGACGGCCTCGGGCGGGCCCCCGTCATCGCGACCTCGGCGCGCACCGGCGAGGGACTCGGTGATCTGCGGGCGGAGCTTGCCCGTCGAGTGTCGGCGCGCCGGGCGGCAACCGAGCGCCTGGCGGCGGAGGTCGACCGGGCGGCAGTGACCCTGGGCTCGAGCTGCGGCGAACCGGGGCGTGGCCGGCGCTCCCCCGATCCCATCGCACAAAGCGACCGGGGAGCTCTGGTGGAGGCGCTCGGGCGCGCCGCAAACGTCGACCTGGTGGTCGGCGCGGTGGCAGGGGCGCACAAGCACCGGGCGCGCGCCGCTACGGGCTGGCCTTTCACCCGCTGGATTCGCCGGCTCCGGCCCGACCCCCTCGCCCGGCTGCACCTGGCGCGCGGCGCCGCCGGCGCACGCACTTCGCTCCCCGCCCCCACCGAGGTTCAGCGCGCCGCCGTCGGCAGGGCGATCCGTAAGCTGACCCAGGAGGCAGGGGAGGACCTGCCGGCCCCCTGGCCGGCGCTGGTCCGGCGCGCGGGAACCTCGCACGAAGCGCAACTTCCCGACCTTCTGGACCGGACGGTGGGCGCCGCCGAAGTGGATGCGGCGGGGCCCCCTGCATGGTGGAGGTTCGCAGGCGCCCTGCAGCTCCTGTTTGCAGCGATCGCGCTGGCGGGGCTCGCCTGGCTTGCCCTGCTCTTCGGGTTCGAGTGGCTTCAGCTCCCCGACCCTCCGACCCCGGAGGTCGCCCGAATACCGCTCCCCACCCTCATGTTCCTCGGGGGACTTGCCGCCGGCCTCCTGCTGGCGCTCATGACGCGCGCCCTGTCCCATCTGGGGGCGAAGCGCCGGGCGCGCTCGGCGCGCCGGAAGCTGTTGGAGAGCATCGGGGCCATCGCCGACGGCCGGATACTCGAGCCGATCCGGGATGAGCTCGGCGCCTACAACACATTATGCGCCGCCCTGCGGCGCGCCCGGGGTGGACGCTAATAAGGTTCAGGGCGCAGCGCCCCCGTATCCCAACCGGTAGAGGAAGGGGACTTAAAATCCTCACAGTATGGGTTCGAATCCCATCGGGGGCACCTTGACCCACTTATTATTCGAACTCGGGCGTGAGAAGAGAGCCGCGAACACGTCCGTGAAATCGGCGCGCTTGACCTTTCCGTCCTCAATGGTAAACGGCTCTCAGCACGGTGTCGTTGAAGCGACGGCGCACTTTCGGCTCGCCTTGAGATAGGCGGCGTGGCAGCTCCCCGCGAGTCGGATGGCGGCCGAGAGAACCTCTTGGCACTTGCCGAGGTCAGCCTCGGTCGCGGCAAGCTCCGACTTGGCCTTGTCCTCCTGTTCCGTGATGCGGTCCTGGTCGCGCTTGAGGAGATCGAGCGGGATCGCGTTGGCGTAGTAGGCGCGCAGAAGCTTTTGGCGTTCTTCGCCGAGCGCGGCAAGCCTCTGGGTGAGCGTGACGCGCAGTTCTCCCGCGGTCGCCTGGCGCTCGACGATCTCGTCCTCCAGCTCTCCGGTGAGCCGCTCGACCCACTCCTCGGGGAGTTGGATCTTGCGATAAATGTCCTTGACGCCCTTCTCCGCGTCGCACGCCATGACGTAGGGCTGCGTACAGCCAGTCATGTGGCGCAGCGAATTCTTCTGGCCGAGGCAGTAGAAGTAGAGGTAGGTGCCCTTGGCAAGGGTGAGCGACGACCGCGCGCTAACCCGACGTTGTGGTGGCGCAGCACGATCGAGCCGAAGCTCTCCTCGAACGGCTCGTCGATCGCCCACAGCCTGACACCTTCATCTGCAAGCTGCTCCTCCACGCGGAAGGTCACGGACGGATTACGGGAGAGCCGGTTGATCGACTCGCACACGACCGCATCGAACGCGCGATGAAGCCTCCTCGATGAGGTCCGTGAGGCCTCCGTCTCTCGGTATCGGTATGTCGAAGCCCACCAACCCCTTGCCCGAGCCGCGCCCTTCGAGGCGCATCGCCCCCGACTCGACGTCGTAGAAGTGTGCCACGATGCACCCGCCCGCTTCTGCTACTGCGCGCTCGCAGTTGGCGAGCTGGCGCGGCAGGCTCAAGGTCGGGTCCTGGTTGTCCTCGGTCGAGACACGTCCATAGAACGCGAAGCGCATGCCCGCGTCCGCGACCTTCTCTCCATAACGTTGCCTGCGCCTTCATCTCGTTCCTCCCTGTGCTCGCTTCGTCGTCTTCTGTCCGTTCTTGGCCTGTCGCCTCACGCTATCGGGGAGCCCTGACCCTCCCGCCGCCTTGCGGTTGGCCGCCACCGCCTCCAGGAAGTGCCTGATGGCTGCGATCTGTCTGAGCCTCAGCACATCGGCCTCTTCTGGAAGCGCCGGGACGGTTTCGACCACGACGGTCAACTCGTCTCTTCTGCTCAGGCGCCCACCCCCTCGTGAGGTGGTTCCTCTTCAGCGCCCGGCGGTTTGCCGACTGGAAAGCGCGGCCGGCTCCACGTGCACCCATCCGCGAATTCGCTATCTCCTACGAGCGGGTGGAAACTACGATTGAGGTCATGGCAGGCGACGACGCGGTGGATCGGGCCCGGAAGCACTTCACGCCTGGACCTGGGAGGAGGCGCGCGGGCGTTCGAGGAGGCTCTACTCGAAGAGGACAGTCCCTGGGCTCTGGAGGGTTTGGGCGCCGCGGCCTCCTGGCTCGAAGATGCCCAAGTGGCCATCGACGCTCGGGAGCGCGCTTCCCGGCTGTTACTGGGAACGCGCCGACGCGGAGGGAGCCGCACGGACGGCTGCAGGTGTCGCCAACGACCTCCTGACGTTCCGAGGTGACCCCGCAACTGCTGCCGGATGGCTACAGCGGGCTCGCCGCGGGCTCGAAGACCGGCCCGGCTCGCCCGTAATAGCTTGGCTCGACATAGTCGAGGTGGGCAGTCCGGCCACCGCGCGGTGGTCAAGGCTACCGATGTCATGATTGGGTCATGAGCAACCGCGAGGAGTTCCTCACATGGGTTCGGTCGGTTCTCTGGGATGCAGAGGTGGCCGTTCACAATGGTGACGCCGGACCGCGCCGTGCCATCTGGTCCCGCAACGACCCGGTGACCGTGCTCGGCGCCTGGAAGAACGCGAGCGGGCAGCAGGAGCTCGACGAGCTCTTCGCTCACCTCGCTGAGAGCTTCTCGGACTGCACGTCGTACGAGTTCGAGCTCCTCGAAGCCGAGGTGCTGGGGGACGCCGCGTACACCGTCGGGTTCGAGCACACCTCCGCGTCCGTCGACGGCGTGCAGCGCACGTATACTCTGCGCGCGACGCAGATCTACCGGCGTGAGGACGATGCGTGGAAAGTGGCGCACCGGCACGGGAGCGCGCCGCCGGAGTAACTGGCTGGGGCATCCTGATAGCGCTGCTCCATCACGCTCGACAAACCGTGACAGTGAGGGAAACCACGACCAAAGTGATATTCATCTTGCATCGGCGAGAAGGTGTGAGCCGGGAGGAGTGTTCCGAGCAATGGAGCAGCGAGCGCCACTCCTCACTCGTAGGCGCGCTGCCCGGGTGTCCTAAAAAAGGCCCTGAACTCGCCGGAAATGGGGGTTGCCGTCGAGGACTCGAAGAGCTTCCTCGACATGGAGAAGACCAGCATGGATCATTGTTGAGGAGAGGGCGATCCTTAGCTGATGTCTCCGCTAAGCGACGATTCGGACGGATCAAAGCTAGCCGGATAGTCGTCCGCTCAAATCGCTAGACAAGCGAATAGGTCGC
>JACDDL010000149.1 GCA_013817045.1 Actinomycetota bacterium
ACCCTGCGGGCGAGCGCCAGCCCCTCCTCGTACCGGGTCAGCGAATCCTCGTAACGGTCCCGCCGGAAGAGCAACTCGCCCAGATTCACGTAAGCTCGCAGGGCTGCGGTGGAAAGGTCGTTCTCCAGAGCTACCGCCAGAGAGTGCTTCATCAGGGCAAGCGCCTCCTCTTGCCGCCCGTTCGTAAGGAGAACCAGCGCCTTGGTGTTGAGAGCTTGCGACACCACCTCCGGATACCCCCTTCGCTCGGCGGTCTCCAACGCCGTCTCGGTCCGCTGACTCGAGAGGTCCGTCTCTCCCTTGAAGAAATGGAGTCTTCCGAGCTGTGCCGCAAGCGTGGCAAGAACCTCATCGGGCTCTTCGGCCGAGAGCACGGCAAAGGCTCGTTCCATCCGATCTACGGGTTCGACCAACTGCCCCCTGTCATATTCGACATCGCCCAACCGAGCCGACACCCGGGCCGCCGAGTACGTATGATTGCCCGATTCGAACAACTCCATAGCGACCTCGTAATGAGCTTGGGCCTCATCCAGGCGTCCCCCCAGATAAGCCATCTGGCCGGCGCGCTCCAGTAGCCCGGCCCTCGTCGTGGCGTCGTCGGTCAGTTCCGCCGCCTGGGCGAAATAGCGTTCCGCTTGTGACTGAGCGGCGAGCGAGGCTGCCCGCTCACCCGCCCTTACCAGCATGTCCCGCGCCTTGCACCGGATGTCCTCTGCGTCTGGAGCATCCGGAAACTCCTGGTAGGCCTCGAGATAGTGGGCCGCTACGACCTCGACGACCTCGTCCTCGTCCCCGGTCCAGCCAGACTCGAGAAAGGTTGCGGCGGCGACCTTCTTTGCCTTCCGCTCTCTCTTCGACAGAGTCTCGTAAGCGACTCGCCTAAGGAGCTCTTGCAGGAACCCGTACTGCCCGCGTTCTGGGGATCGGGGATCGGCCTGAAGCGAGAGCACTTCCTTGCGTACGAGCGACGCCAGAAGGGACTCGAGCTCACTTTCGGAACGCCCCGACTGGTACACCAACGCCGGAAGGGTGAACGTCTTCCCGAGTACCGAGCCTTCCTGCACGAGCCGCCGCTCCTGCAACGAGAGACCGTCGAGGCGCGCAGCGATCAGCGCATGCAGTGTCTCTGGCACCTCGAGCGTCTCAACCCGCCCGGTCGGGCGATAGGCGTTGCCCTCCGGTACGAGGAGGCCACGGTCTATCAGCATGCGGACCGTTTCGACCGCATAAAGGGGCACGCCCTCAGCTCGCTCCAAAATACGTCCACGCATATCTGCGGGTAAGCCGGGGATCAGGCCCGACAGCAATTCCTCCATGGCGTGAGGCGCGAGAGGCTCGAGGTACAGGGAGGTGACGCTGCGTCTGCCGGCCCACTCGGGCCGCTTATCGGACAGCTCAGGGCGGGCGAGAGTCACGAGAAGCAAGGCATGGCTGCGGGACCAGTCCAGCAGATACTCGATGAAGTCGAGCATTTCGGCGTCCGCCCACTGGACATCCTCGAAGATCAATAGGGTGGGGGCCCGTTCTGCCATGCGCTCGAACAGGATGCGCCAAGCGGAGAAAAGGCTTTCGCGGTCGCGCGCCCCACTTTCCTCCAACCCGAGGAGATGAGCGAGACGTGGCTCCACATACTTGCGCTCCTCAGCGTCCGGTATGTACTCCTCCACGCTGGTTCGGAGCTTGGCACGAGCGGAGGTGACCTCCTCGTCCTCGATGATCCCCGCCCGCATCTTGACGATCTCGGCGAGCGCCCCGTAGGAGGCACCCTCGCCATATGGCAGGCACCGGCCCCGGTGCCACCACACCGTCTCTGCGAGACCGTCTACGTACTTGAACAACTCCCACGACAACCGGGACTTTCCGATGCCGGCTACGCCGACAACCGACAAGAGATGTGCTCTTTTTTCCTCCGCCGACGAGTCGAGGAGCTCCTTGATAAGTCGTAGCTCGCGATCTCGCCCGACAAAGGGCGGCTCAAGGCCGGTGGGACGCAACACTCCGCCTCGCAGACTGACCACTCGAGCGGCCCGCCAGAGCCGGACGGGTTCGGTCTTTCCCTTCACCGAATGATTGCTGGGATCCTCGTAGATCACCGCCGCTTCGGTAGCCCGTTTCGTCGCCTCTCCCACGTAGACGGCGCCGGGAGGAGCGATGCTCTGAATGCGAGAGGCGGTATTCACGAGATCGCCGGCCACCATCCCCTGCCCCTGTGCGCTCAGGTTCACCACGGCCTTTCCGGTTAGAACGCCCGCCCGGGCCTGCAGCTTCGGAGCCCCCACCTCATGGCCGAGCGCGGAGACCGCGTGGACGAGATCGAGCGCCGCCCTGACGGCTCGCTCGGCATCATCCTCCTGCGCAACGGGGGTTCCCCACACGGCCATGACGGCGTCGCCGATGAACTTCTCGACCGTCCCGCCATACCGGGAGATGATCCGCCGGGACGTGTCGAAGTATCGGGTGAGAAGCTCCCGAACCTCCTCGGCGTCCCGTGACTCAGACAGCGTGGTGAAGCTCACCAGGTCGGCGAAGAGAACGGAGACCAGGCGCCGCTCGGCGGTGGTGCTTGCCTCCCCGAGGGTGGAAGGGTCCTCGGATTCGGGGACGCCTAGAGGCTCCCCGGCAACGGGCGCTCCACAGACGTCACAGAAACGGAACCCGCCGACGACTGGATGGCCGTTCGGACAGGTCAGCTCGAGGGGGGTGCCACAAGCGTGACAGAACCTAGCCCCAGGACGATTCTCAACGCCGCAGTTCGGGCAGCCCAATGCCTCTCCATCTCGAGCACGTTGAGGCAAGCGTAAGACCCGAGAACTGGGAGCGTCGACGCCCGGGCCTCCGACACCATGCCATCGATTCCTCGGCAGGCGTTGACCCGGAGCGCAGGTCGGCCCGATTCGGTGTCGAACCGACCACCTCCGCGGGGGACCAGATGGGGCGGGGTTTGATGTCGCCCGGGTAAATCCCAAGCTCCGTGGGACTTAGCTCCCGATACGCTTGTCTCCCGGTACGTCCTTGTAGACGCTGACCAGCGATGGCCGGGGCTGTCTACCGTCGGGCCAAGTGCTCGCCGGGTCCTCCGGCGTCGCACCCTCGATCTCGCCGGGATGCTGGACCGCGCAGAAGATCGTCTCTTGGTCCGGCGTGATCAGCGGTCCACACGCCTCCGCACCGAAGGGAACGGTGAGAAACTGACGAAGGTAGCCGCGCTCGGACCCCTCGACGGGAACCGCGAAGAAGCCGTCGTTTTGCTCCAGCGCCCGCGTGCTGTCGCTGGCGAGCCAGAGGTTACCGGCCGCATCGAAGGTGATGTTGTCGGGGGAGGTGATGGGACTCACCTGCGACTTGTCGAATCCCCCAAAGTAGGTCGACGGGTCGTCGGGGTCACCGCACAAGAGAAGGATCTTCCACCGAAAGCGGGTCGCTGCAGGATCGTCGCCGGCCTCGGCGAATTCGATCACGTGACCGTGCTTGTTCTCGTTACGGGGATTGGCCTCATCCGGTCCCGGCTCGCCGGGCAGACCACGGTCTGTGTTGTTGGTGAGCGCGACGTACACCTTGCCGTTCACGGGGTTGCGCTCGATGTCCTCGGGCCGGTCCATCTTGGTCGCGCCGACCCTGTCGCCGGCGAGCCTCGTGTTGATCAGAACCTCCGCCACAGTCATTCCCGGGACGTGGCTCTGGTCGCCGGTGGCCAACGGGATCCACTCGCCGGTGCCGTCGAAGGCGCCGTCGCCCGGCAGGTCACCGCTGCCGTCGATCTCCTCCGGCGGGCTGTCGCCGTTGAAGCGCGCGACGTACACAAGGTGCCGTGATCCAGCAGGGTGAGGTTGTGGCGCCGAGCCCGGCGGCCGACACCGCTTGCCATCCTCTCGGAGCTCACGAACTTGTACACGTAATCGAAGCGCTCGTCATCGCCCAGGTAGCACACCGGGCGGCCGTCACCGGTGAGCGTCGTCTCAGCCCCCTCGTGCTTGGTTCGGCCCAGTGCAGTGCGCTTGCGTGGAGCGAATTCCCCGTCGAAGGGATCGAGTTCGACCACCCAGCCGAAGCGAAAGCCCTCGTTGGGCTCCTTGGCGAGGTCGAAGCGGTCCTGGGTGCGCTCCCATCCCCGATACCCGAATTCGGGCAGAGTCTCCCCGAAGCCGTAGCGCTCGTAGGAGGCCCACTTGGCCGGGTCGGCCACATCCCCCGCGTTCACGAAGTACTGGTTGAAGTTCTCCTCTCCGGAGAGGTAGGTGCCCCAGGGAGTGTGTCCGCCGGCGCAGTTGTTCAGACAGCCCAACACCCGCCGCCCGGTGGGATCCTCCTCCGTCTGCAGCCACCCGTGGCCGGCCGCGGGGCCGGTCAGCTCCATCGGTGTCGTGGCGGTGATGCGGCGATTCCAGTCAGACTTCCGCACGAACTGATAGCCGCCGCTCCGTCGCTTGCGTACCTCGATGACAGACATGCCGTGCGCCATCAACTCGACCTGGATGCGCTCGAGGTCATCGGCAGAGGTGCCCGTCGGGTCGAAGTCGGGGAACATCAGCTCGCTGTTCGTGTACTCGTGGTTGACCACGAGGAGCCCACGCTCGCTGTAACGTCCGACTTCGCGAAAGGGAAAGAAGGCGACGTAGTCGCAGTTGTAGCCGAACTGCTGGGCCTGCGCCTCACCGGTCTGGTTGTCGAAATCGAACTCCGGCGCGCCCGCCAGGATCGGTTCCCCCCACTTGGCGAGTATCTCGGGCAGTACACATCGCTTGCGTTCGGCAAGCGGCTTTCCGAGTCGGGCATCGTGTCCTCGATGGGCTCGGTCGGCGACGCGTATGACAACGCTGCGGCGGAGTCGTTCATCGCCACAATCAAGTCTGAGCTTCTGCATCGCTATTCGTGGCCGACACGCATGGATGCGGAGCTGGCTGTCTTCGACTTCATCGAGGTCTTCTACAACAGGAGGAGACGCCATTCCACAAATGGACTACTGAGCCCAATGGTCTTCGAGGAGAGATACTGGAGTACGGTTCGTGTCAGCTAACGTAGCAGTGTCCACGAGAGCGGGTTGGGCCCAGCGCGCCGTCAGGGCGGTCCTAGGAGAACACTGCGCGAACCGGCGGAGCCAGCTTTCCCCGAGTGGCGAGCCGCTCCGCGTCCGCAGAGATGTCACAGCCTCCCCGTATCGTGATAGCACGGCTGAACGCCTCCCACCCCTCGATTCAATCGCCTCGCAGTTAGAGTCCAACTGGAGCATCAGCTCAGGCACGAGCGGCTGACGGTCTTGAGAAACGAGTCGTGAGGGACCCCGGTCAAGGCCCTGACGCCGAGGAGATCGCGCGACCGCGACCTCTCTGCCGATTTGTTGACCGCGGGCTCGGCCCAGCGGAGAAAGGCTCTGATGCGGCAAACTCACCAAGGGAATTCGGGTCATGCACCCGGACGAGACCGTGCGGACGTACCGATCCCGCCGCTGGCTCTTGGGAACCTACGACCGCGAAGTACCGTCAAAGAATCATGTTCACGAAGTGGGTGATCGCGCTCTTGCTCGTCCTGCTACAAGCTTGCGGTCCGACTGGCGTGGTGCCTGAGACACGAAATCGGCGTGCCGGGCGCGGTCAGGAACTAAATGAAGCAACGGCCGTGGTATTAGAGAGCGGGAGGCATGGCCCGATGCTGTGCCTCGGGACGATCCTTGAGTCCTTGCCACCTCAGTGCGGCGACGTCCGGATAGCTAACTGAGACTGGGATCGCATCAAGGGTGAGGAGAGGCTTTCGGGCACGACCTGGGGTCGCTATCACGTCATGGGAACACTCGACGGCAAAGCGTTCATAGTGACGGACGTCGATCCCCCGCAGAAGGAAGACTCTGCCTTTGGTAGCGACCCGGTCGGCACCCTGCGAGGAGCCGGAGGGCGGCTGGCAGGTTCCCGATCCCAATCGGGCCGGGCATGCTGATGTCAATGCGTCAAACGCTGCGGTTCGACGCGATCCCGAGTTCGCAGGGTTGTGGATCGAGTATTTGGATGGAGCAGGGGACAACTCAACCGAGGATCAGGCCGAGATCTTGCTCAACGTCGCCTTCACAGCGAACCTCGAGCCCCACGAACAAGAGCTCAGGAAGCATTGGGGTGGGCCCCTCTGCATAACCAAACACGATCGAAGCCTGGGACGCCTCCAACAGATCCAGTCGGAAGAGTTGGGACGCGTAACTCGGCGGCTCGGCATTCAAGAGCTCTTTACGGACATCGACGTGGAAGACGACGTCGTGGAGGTGGGGATCGTGGTGATCGACGACAAGGGTCGTGAAGCCATCGAAGAGCGCTCCGGCAAAGATGCGGTTCGGATTCTGGAGATGCTCCAACCAGCTACTTAACGGCTATCGCGCCTGACGCTTGCGCGTCGCGCAGCGTCAGGGCCCGTGGACCCGGCCGGGATCGAACCGGCTAACTGCCCGAGAACAGTTAAGGGGGGTGCTCGGCCGAGCGCCCCCTCCGGTTGTCCGTGGCCATGTGAAAGTCGCCAGCTGTGGCCACTCGAAAGTCTCCACTCCCTGATCTGACCTAATCCGCATGGGCGACCCCCGGGGTCGCGATGGTGCTGGTGACTAGACCCACACCAGCGACCACCGGAGGTGCCCACTGAAGTCTGAGAGGGAATGCATGGACATTGTCAACACCTACCTGGAGCTCGGCAGCTATCGGGCCGCGGCCGACCTCTGCGGCGTCAACCATAAGTCGGCGAAGCGAATCGTTCAGCGGTGGCGTGCAGGCACGGTTGCCGAACCGAGGATGACTCCGGCGCGCGGACGCAACACCGACTGCGTCGAGGACCTGATCTTCGACAAGGTCAGAAAGACGCGCGGCCGCATCACCGCCAAGCGTCTGCTGCCCCAGGCGCGTGCCGCCGGCTACGAGGGCTCGGCGCGAAACCTCCGCCGCGCCGTTGCGAGCGTCAAGGCTCGATGGGCGCGCTCGGAGCACCACCGGCGCCCGTGGGTGCCGAACCCGGGTGAGCACCTCGTCATCGACTGGGGCGAAGAAGATCGCTTGAAGATCTTCTGCGCGGTGTTGGCGTGGAGCCGCTACCGCTTCGTGCGTTTCGCCACCGACACGAAGCGAGAGACGACCTTGAGATTGTTGGCCGAATGCATCGAGGAACTCGGCGCGGTCCCTTCAGTGGTGTTGTCTGATCGCATGGGATGTCTCAGAGCCCAGACGGTCGCCAACGTCGTCGTCCCGCATCCCGACTACGTGCGCTTCGCCACCCACTTCTCGTTCCGTCCCGACTTCTGTGAAGCAGCAGATCCAGAGTCCAAAGGGGTGGTGGAAGCACTCGTCGGCTACGCCAAGTCCGACCTCGTGGTTCCCTCCGGGGGTTGGGACGACGACATCGATGTAGGCAAC
>JACDDL010000150.1 GCA_013817045.1 Actinomycetota bacterium
GGTCGCGCTCGAGCTCGGACGGGCGTCTCGGCGGTTGGCCGAGACGTGAGGGGCGAGACCACGCTGCCCGAGGCGCCACCCGGCACCCGGCCGGACATAAGCGCAAAACCCGGCGGCGGCATCGGTACGAGCCCGGCGCGCCCCGACGGCGTGCCGAAGGTCAAAGGGGAGTTCGCCTTCTCGTCGGACATGTGGGACGAGGACATGCTCTGGGGCGCCACCGTCCGCAGCCCTCATCCCCGCGCCGAGATCGCCTCGATCGACATCTCGGGCGCGCTCGAACTCCCCGGGATCTCCGCCGTGCTCACCCATTCCGACGTTCCCGGACGGAAGACCTATGGGCTCGAACGACCCGATCAGCCCGTGCTGGCCTGGGGCGCGGTGCGCTACGAGGGCGAGCCTGTGGCACTCGTTGCTGCCGATCACCCCGAGACCGCCCGGCGCGCCGCCGAGCGGGTGGGGGTCGACTACGAGGTTCTGACCCCGTTGACCGATCCTGAGGAGGCGCTCGCGCCCACTGCCGATTCGCTTCATCCCTCGGGCAACATCGTCCGCTATATCCCGATTCGCCACGGTGATCCGGATGTGCGCGCCGAGATCGTAGTCGAAGGCGACTACGCCCTGGGGATGCAGGACCAGGCGTTCCTCGGCCCCGAGTCGGGGCTTGCGGTGCCCGATGAAGACGGCGGCGTGCACCTGTATGTCTCCACACAGTGGCTCCACGTCGATCGCGATCAACTGGCGGCCAGCCTCGGCCTGGCTCCGGACAGGGTCCGAATCACTCTCGCCGGGGTCGGCGGCGCATTCGGGGCACGCGAGGACCTGTCGATCCAGATCCACTGCTGTCTGCTGGCTCTGTACACGGGAAAGCCCGTGAAGATGATGTACTCGCGCGAAGAATCCTTCTACGGGCACGTCCATCGCCATCCGGCGCGCCTCCACTACGAACACGGCGCCGACCGCGACGGCCGGCTCGTGTACGTGAACGCCCGCATCGTGCTCGACGGGGGCGCCTACGCGTCGAGCTCGACGGCGGTATGCGCCAACGCGGTGAGCGTCGCGTGCGGGCCCTACGAGGTGCCGAACGCGAAGTTGGACTGTTACGCGGTCTACACGAACAACCCGCCCTGCGGCGCCATGCGGGGATTCGGGGCGGTTCAAGCCTGCTTCGCGTATGAAGCGCAGATGGACAAGCTCGCAGATGCGCTCGGCATCGATCCGGTCGACCTGCGGATCCGCAACGCAATGGGCACGGGTTCGATCCTGCCGACGGGGCAACGCGTCGAGGGGCCCGCACCCGTGGCCGAAATGTTGCACCGGCTCCAGGCGATGGAGATTCCACCGGAACGATCCGGCTCGCACGACATCCGAACCCTTCCCGGAGGAGTGTCGAACGCCACGCACGGGGAAGGCGTCCGACGCGGCGCCGGCATCGCCGTGGGCTTCAAGAACATCTGCTTCTCCGAGGGCTTCGACGACTACTCCACCGCTCGCGTCCGACTGTCGGCCCCCGGGGGTGAGCCGCTCGTGGAGGTCCAAAGCGCCGCCGCCGAGCTGGGACAGGGTGTCGCAACAATTCAACTTCAGATCGCACGCACAGAGCTGGGGATCGAGCAGGCGGTGCTAATGCCGGCCGACACAACCATTGGGTCCGCCGGTTCGACATCCGCGTCGCGCCAGACCTGGATGACCGGGGGGGCGGTCAAGGCCGCCTGCGAGGCCGTCAGGGAGCGCGTCTTCGAGGTCGCCGATGGTGGGCGCGGCGACCTCTGGCTCGCAGACGGCCATGTCATCTCGGAGTCGCGCGGCGTCATGGCCTCGCTCGCCGAGCTCCTGGGCGACGGCTTCATCGAGGAGACCCGTGAATACCGTCATGCGCCCACGGTTCCACTCGACCCGCATACCGGGCAGGGAGACTCACATGTCTCCTTCGCCTTTGCTGCGCACCGGGCCATCGCCGATGTCGACACCGAGCTGGGGCTGGTGCGCGTCGTCGAGATCGCCACCGTCCAGGACGTGGGACGTGCGCTCAACCCCCAGGCGGTAGAAGGTCAGATCGAAGGAGGGATCGCGCAGGGTCTGGGACTGGCGCTCATGGAGGAGATAAAGATCAAAGAGGGGGTGGTCCTCAATCCATCTTTCACCGACTACCTGATCCCAACAACCCTCGACATGCCGGCCGTGCACGCCGAGGTGCTCGAGCTCGGTGACCCGGCGTCGCCCTACGGGGTAAAGGGGGTCGGAGAACCACCGACAATCTCCTCGACTCCGGCGGTTGTCGCCGCCGTGCGCGCCGCCACGGGTCAACCCCTCGTCCGGGTGCCCCTCACCCCCGACGACATCGCGGGGCTTACATGAACGAGCGCGCTCGGCTCATAGCCGTGGCGCGCGGCGACGCCACCCCGGACCTGGTGGTCGAAGGTGCTCAGGTCTTCTCCGCATTCACGAAGGAGTGGCTCGCCACCGACGTCGCCGTCGCGGCAGGGCGCGTGGCGGGGCTGGGCCGGTTCGAGGGGGGCGCCAGGATCGACGGCTCCGGACGCTATCTCGTACCGGGCTTCATCGATGCCCACGTTCACATCGAATCCTCAAAGCTCATGATGGACGAGTTTGCGCGCGCGGTTCTTCCCCATGGGACAACCGCGGTCGTTTGCGACCCACACGAGATAGCGAACGTTCTCGGACGGGACGGCATCCACTGGATGCTCGATGTGTGCAGGGACCTTCCCCTCGAGGTATTCGTCATGACACCGTCGTGCGTGCCGGCTTCCGCGTTCGAATCCCCGTCGGCAACGCTGGGCCCCGACGACATGGAGTCGGTTCTGAGGAGAAGTCATGCGATCGGAATCGCCGAGATGATGGACTTCCCCGGCGTGATCTCGGGCGACCCGAGAGTGCTGGCAAAGCTGGAGCTGGACGGTGGCGCCCATGTCGACGGGCACGCTCCGGGCGTCAGGGGGCACGCTCTCGACGCGTACATAGCCGCCGGCATCCGCTCGGACCATGAAGCGACGACGTTCGCCGAAGCGCTCGAGAAGAGGCGCAAAGGCATGTGGGTCCTCATCCGAGAGGCATCCAATGCCCATAACCTGGTCGACCTCCTGCCGTTGATAAGAGAGTTCGGTCCGGACCATTGCGCCTTCTGCACCGATGACCGCGAACCGACCGACCTTTTCCGGCTGGGTCACCTCGACCACATGTGCCGCGTCGCGGTGGCCCACGGCGTGAGCCCCGAAGACGCATTGTTGCTTGCAGGCCTCCATCCGGCGCGCTGCCACGGTTTGGGCGACATGGGGGCCATAGCACCTGGGTACAAGGCGGACTTCCTGCTGCTTTCCGATACGACCGATTTCGTCGTGGACAGAGTCTTCAAGGAAGGCCGGCTGGTAGCGTCAAACGGAGCCGCCGTGGCCTTTCGGCGCGCCGAGGTGCCTCCCGAAGTGCGCAACACAGTGCGCCCTGCCCCCGTATCGGTGGCGGACTTCGCCATCCCTTCGAGCGGCGCCGACGTACGCGTGATCGAGATCATTCCAGAGCAACTGCTGACGCGCGTTCGCATCGAGGCTCCCCTGAAAGAGAATGGGGTGGCAGTCGCCGACCCCGCTCGGGACCTCGCAAAGATAGCGGTCGTCGAACGTCACAATGCAACGGGACGGGTCGGCATGGGGTTCGTGACCGGTTTCGGGTTGAGACGAGGCGCGTTTGCATCGACTGTGGCACATGACGCCCACAACATGGTGATTGTGGGAGTGAACGACGCCGACATGGCGATTTGCGCGCGCCGCCTCATCGCCATCGAAGGTGGTTTGGTTGCGGCCGAAGATGGAGTTGTCCCGGCGGAGCTTCCGCTTCCCGTTGCGGGGTTGCTTTCGGACCAGCCCTTCGAGTCCGTTGTGGACGACCTCGAGCGGCTCGAGAGATGCCTTGCAGGCCTGGGCGTCGATGTAGCATCTCCCTTCATGACGCTCAGCTTCTTGGCGCTGTCGGTCATACCCGCTCTCAAGATCACCGACCGAGGCCTCATCGATATCGACACCTTCGAGCTGGTGCCGTTGGAGGTTGATCGCTAGTGCCGGTTGCTCCCGCGGAGGTCACCGCAACCTTCACGATCGAGCCGCCGGCCCCCGATCACATGGCTCGTCACGTCAAGGCGGCGGTCGACGAGGCCCGCGCCTCCGGCCTTGCAATGGAAGCCGGGCCCGAGGCCACCACTCTCGCAGGGGGGCGCGCCGAGGTGCTCGCCACCCTCACCAAGGTCCTCGACATCGCAATCGAGACCGGCGCAACGGCGATCGACGTGAAGGTAGAGGTAGCGACCGAATCCACCTGAAGCGCCGGAGCGCGTTCTCTGGTCGAAAAGCGCGGCTGTGTGAACATTTTCGACCAGGGAATGCCGGGCCCGTTCTTTGGTCGAAAAGCGCGGCTGTGTGAACATTCTCGACCAGGGAATGCGTCTACAGCTGCAGGATCAGGCCCTCGCCCGGGCCGAGCGGTACGGCTCGCAGGTCGACCTCGTCGCGCCGGCTCTCTGGATCGGTGGACAGGGCAATGTGGGCTGTCCCCTGAAAGCCCGCAAGCGCGCCCTCGAAGCACGCTTCGGCGTCGCTGAAGTTGATCACGACCAGCATGCGTTGCTCGGCCTCTCCCCGCACATACCCCAGTACGTCCTTGTCCGACGACAACAACTCGATTGATCCCGACTGCAAACAAACGGCCCCCTTGCGAAGCCGGATAAGGCGCCCGTAGAACGACAGCGTCGAACCTGGGCCCTCCGATTGCGTTGCCGCGTTCAACCGTTCGGCATCCGGGGTGATCGGGAGCCAAGGCGCGCCGGAGGAGAAACCCGCGCCGGGACCGCCGGTCGAAGGTGGTTCCCACGGTATCGGGGCGCGCTCCGGATCGCGCCCGTCGACATCGACTTCCTGCTCCGGGCTCACCGCAGCGTCGGGCAGGCCAAGCTCCTCGCCCTGAAAGAGAAAGGGTGTGCCCCTGAGGGTCAGGACGAGCATTGCCGCAGCTCGCACGGCATGGGGGCCGTAACGTGTGGCGACCCGCGAATGGTCGTGATTGTTCAGGAACCATGCCGCCCATGCCGCCGGGCTCCTCAGCTCCTCCATCTCCTCGAGGAGCTTGCGGAAGGCGTCTGCATCCCAGGGCTGGTGCAGGAAGACGAAGTTGTGCGACAGATGGAGCCCGGCGGGTGCATTCACGTAGTCCATGAGGCGCTCGAGGTCGAGGATGTAGACCTCCCCCACGATCATACGGCCGGGGTATTCGTCCACCACCCGGCGGATCGCGGCGAGGCGCTCGTGGACGCTCGGCCAGTCCTCGTCGTGCCGGCGCATCGGATCGAGCGCGGTGAACTCCTCGACGTCGGCCGGGTTGTCGGCGAGGGCCGGATCCTTTCCGATCTTGTGGGCGACGTCGATCCGAAAGCCGTCCACTCCCTTGTCCAACCAGAAGCGCAGGGTGTCGTGCATAGCCGCCTCGACCTCGGGATTGTCCCAGTTGAGATCCGGCTGCTCGGCCAGAAACGAGTGCAGATACCACTGATCGGTGGTGTCGTCGAACGTCCAGGCGCGCCCGGCGCGCCGGAAGGCCGCGCTCCAGTTGTTCGGCGGCCCACCATCCGGCGCGCCGTCGCGCCATACGTACCAGTCGCGCTTGGCGTTGGTCCGGCTGGAGCGCGACTCTGCGAACCACGCGTGTTGGTCGGACGTGTGGTTGGGCACCCAGTCGATGATCACCTTCAGATCGCGTCCGTGAGCCTCGGTGAGCAGGTCATCGAAGTCGCCCATGGTTCCGAACAGCTCGTGCACGCCGGTGTAATCGCTCACGTCGTATCCGAAGTCGGCCATGGGTGACGGATAGAACGGCGACAGCCAGATGGCATCGACCCCGAGCGCCTGGATGTAGTCGAGCTTCGAGATTATTCCGGCGAGATCGCCGACGCCGTCACCGTTCGCATCCATGAAGCTGCGGGGATAGATCTGGTAGATCACTCCGTGCTTCCACCAAGCCACTCGAGTGGGTGAAAGGTGTGCATCATTCACATTCATCACCCACTCGGCGATGAGCTCGGTGACAGGGATCGAAGGATGTCGGCTGCGCTGCCGTTCGAATGGTCGTTGCTCTTCGCCTGCGCCAGTGACGACGTCAACAGGTCCCCGGGCATCGGGCGGCCGAGCGTCTCGAGAAGCTCGAGCGTGCGGGCTGCGTACCGGAGGTTCTGGACGGTCTCGGTGCCTCCCACATCCGAGAAGAACCACGCGCAGCTCGTGAACATCGACATGGCGTTCCTCTGCAGCTCGAGCAGGGAGGCGACGCGGTCGAGGTCGCTCTTGTCCAACGCGCCCGGCGTTTCGCGCATGAGCCAGTCTTCGAGTCCGGCAGCGCCCGTCATCACATCGACATAGCGGTCACGGGCCCCCCAGGGATCGTGCAGCAGGGTTCTCCCGAGCTGGGTGAACACCTCGTCGGCATGGACCTTGATGAGCCGGAAGGCGGCCCGCAACGGTTCTCTCCACGCCTGGGACCAACCCTCGGGGCCACCCGTCGAGCAACCGCAGTCTCTGCTCCAGCGACCCACCCCGTGTGCACACGACCACGATGTCCCCGCACCCGCCCAAACCCGGACCTCGTGTTCGGCGGGATGTCCCTCGAGATAGGCCGCGTAGTTGGTCACTTCGAGCCCTCGCTTGTCCGCCTCCACGAACAATCCGAGCGCAAGACCGATTTCGCCGCCCCGATGATGGTGCCCGAATGTCTCCCCGTCGGTCGCCGCATGCACCAGATGACCGTCCCCTGCGCGCTCTCCGAAGGCGTTCAACAGTCCTTCGGCCGAGGCCGCCAGGTTGCCGAACGCAATCGACTGCGCAACCTCTCCGTCGTAGAAGAACAAGGTGATGTAGCGCCCGGTGCCGTCCGGGTGGAGGTAACGGTAGGGCCGCCGCACGTCGATGGCCTCGTGATCGGCCTCCACCCACTCGCCCCCGGCGGGGCGCCAGCGCGCCGCCTGATAGGGCGACAACACGGTAAGAGCTATGTCTTCTTCGATGAGTATCCGTAAGGTCTCGTCGCTTGCAGCCGTCTCGGGGAGCCACATACCCTCGGCGCGCCGCCCAAAGCGGTGCTCGAAGTCCCCCAACCCCCACCTCACCTGGGTGCGCACGTCCCATGCCGAATCCAACGGCAGGATCGTATGGTGATAGGCCTGAGCCAAGGCGTTGCCGTGACCCAACCGAGCCCCGCTCGTTTTGTCCGCGTCGAGTATGCGGGAGTAGATCTCGGGGTCCGCCTTCTGCATCCACGACATCAGCGTCGGTCCCATATTG
>JACDDL010000339.1 GCA_013817045.1 Actinomycetota bacterium
CGCGAGGCCGGCGAGCACGCCGCCCGCGCCGGCGCCTCACGCCTCGTGCTCACCCACATCTCCGACGAGCTCGACGCGCTGCGGGCGCGCTCGGAGGCGGGAGCTGCCTTCGGAGGGCCGGTCGCGGTCGCCCGCGAGGGCGCCGCGTTCGAGGTCTGATCAGCGACCAAGCCGTTTCCTGAGGTTCAGCGCGCGGACTGTGCTGTAGCGGGGGCCCGACTTGGGGCCCCCGCTCGCGCTCGATCCGTCGCCCTGCTACCGGGTGCCGGGCTCGCCGCGCTCGCCGGGGTCAACCCCGGGGAGCTGGGCGACCACCGGGCAGTTCGAGATCGCGCCGTTGGAGCGGATCCCGCCCAAGCTCGGGTTGGGCGGTCCCGTGCCGGTGCTCACGATGTTGCCATCGCGGAACTCGTTGATGAGGTCGCTGGGGCTCTTGAGCCGGCGGCGCTCTCCGGCGGCGATGGCCGCCTCCGTCCAGCGCACCTGATGGATGTCCCACACATTGCTGTAGCGCTCGTCCTGGCGGCCGGGGAACGTCTGGGTGATGTTGAGGGGATCGCCCTGCTGCTGCACGAACGAGTTGAGGCCCTGACGCTCGGGGTTGCCGCGCGCCTCCTCGCCGTTCTCGATCGGGATGATCGCCGATCGCGCCGAGAACTCAGGATCGTTCGACGACTGACCGGGAGCGAAGTCCAGGTTGTCGGCGAGAGTCGAGCCCTCGACCATGGCCACCTCGGGTGAAGACGCGTCCAGGTGGAGGTAGATCTCGGGGTTCGTGTTCCAGAACCCTAGGAACAGCGACATCGTGATCTCGCCGGCCGGCCGCGGAGCGCCGGGGCGGTCAGAGGGCCGGAAACCGGGCGGCACGGCGCCCTGACGAACGTAGGAGTCGTGGAACCCGGTTGTGTTCCGCACGTGCGACGCGTTGAGGATGATGCCATTCGGCAGCTCGACCAGTGGGCTGTAGTTGGCGTCACCGCGCGCGCCGGGCGGGAGGATGCCCGGCGGCATCCCGTCCGGGCCGGGACGGAGGGGATCGGTCGGGGCGGGGTTGAAGTCGACTCCGCCGGGGAACACGATCGCCCCGTTCGCGTCGAAGGTCACCCGCTGAACGGCCCGGGTGCCACGAGCGTTCCTGAGCTTCGCGGCGTAGTTCACGCCGCGGCGCTCCGCGTCCTCCTTGTTCGAGGACTCCGTAACGACGTAGTCCGTGACGCCCTGAGGCGACACGCCGGTGTAGAACGGCAGTGTGAGCTCCTCACGTGGAGCGTCGAGCTGAATGGTCTGCTCCATCGTGCAGTTCGAGTCGCCGCAGCGGTCCGAGGACCCGCTGGCGGCCATCGCCGGCGCGGCCACGACTCCGGTGGCGAGCGACGCCACCGCGGCGGCGAGCACCCATCTGAGATTGACTGGCTTCAAGACATCTCCCTTGTACGTGGCCCGGGGTCCGGACCTGGACCGTCGACGCTAACCGCAAGTCCTTACGCGCCCGTTACCGGGCGACGCGCGTTAAGGCGCTCGTTAGATCTCGTAATCCGGCGGTTAGAACTTGGACGGGATCGCCTGGTGGCGTCAGGGTCGCCACCGCGCATGAGCTGCCCGGGTTAAGGTTCCCGGAGTGGCCTCGACCCTCGATCATGCGATGCCGGCTTGGCACCAGGTTCTGCGTCGGGCTGCCGGGCCCGTTCGGGGTCGCCTATGGTGCGAGCTGGCGGACGTGCTTGATGTCCCTCCCCCGCACGTCGAGATACCCGCCAGAGCTTCACAGGACCTTCGTCGCTTCTCAGGGGCCTCCGTGCCTCGCCTTTAGCCTCCCCGCCATCGGCTTCCGTCTACGTCCGCGACCAGCTTGCTCCGGCGGAGCCGCGGGCGCTGCTGGCCGTGGCATCAATCACCTCAGATAGGGAACCCAGAAAGAGTGGCCCGCGATCCATTCTCCAACTTCGAGCGCATGCGCCGCGACATCGACGAGCTGTTCGGCGCCTTCGAGCGTTCGAGCTCCACGCATCGCCAGGGCTTCTCGCCGCGCGTCGACGTCTTCTACG
>JACDDL010000023.1:0-19275 GCA_013817045.1 Actinomycetota bacterium
GGCAGTCGGGGGCGAGAGAGACATCGTCATCGACCAGGAAGACGGGATCACCCGTGGTGCGATCGAGTCCGACATTTCTCTGCCTGGGCAGGCCTCGTGGCGCGGGATGCATGTAGTCGAGGCGGAGGCCCGAGTCGGCGCATAGCCTTTCGATGTGAGAGCGGACCGGCGTATCGACGCTCGAGTCAACGATGCATAGCTCGCCCGGCAGAACCGTCTGGGCAACGATGCTCTCGACCGTGATCCGAAGCTCCTCTGGCCGGTTACGCGTCGCGATGATGAAGGCCGATGATGTTTTGTCCTGGTCACTCATAAGGCTTAGGAGAGTAGCCTAAGACGCAGGTGAGATTGAGGAATGGCCGGCCCGGGGCGCGGCACAACCGGAGGATGACATGGTGTCTGGCCGCCGCTTTGGCGATTGGAGCCTGCACCGCCTCGGGGCCCTCCTCCGATTCCTCTTCGCCCGGCGCCTCCAAAGTGCGCCCCGACGGCCCACCGGGGCCCCAGTACACCCCTCCGCCCATCGAACCCGTAACGAAGCCGCCGTCCAGCCCGTTCAGATCGGGATGCAGCCTTCCGCTAGAGACGCTGCGCCGAATCCGGAGAGGGTACTTTCCGGGGCGCTCACCGGACGTGATGGTCGTTCCGCGCGAGCCCAACTTCTTCGGTGCCTTCGTCGGGCAGAGTCACTCGGGCCCGTGGGACTACGTGCAGCGGGTTCCTCTGGTGTTCTACGGGCCGGGGTTCATTCGTTCGCAGGGGAGCTTGTCCCTCGACCGGGAGGTGACTCTTGCCGACCTCGCCCCAACTTACGCGGAGCTCCTCGACACACCGTCCCCTTCAGATGTGGGTGCGCCGATCAACGAGGTCCTGGTCCCTGAGGCGAACCGGCCGGGCCGACCGAAGCTGATCCTCACGATCGTGTGGGATGGAGGGGGCACCAACGTCCTCGACGCATGGCCCGATGCGTGGCCCAACCTGGCGACGATGATGGCGCAGGGGTCTTCCATCGAGGATGTCGTCGTGGGTTCGTCCCCCTCGGTGACGCCTGCGGTGCACACCACGATGGGAACCGGCGCGTTTCCCAAGCAACACGGTGTTGTCGGGATCCCCGTTCGCGTGAACGGCGCGATCAAGGCGGCGTATCCGAACAAGACCGCCAGCAACCTCCTGCTTCCCTCGCTCGCCGATGTCTACGATCCGGCCACCGGCAATCAGGCAAAGATCGGCATGCTTGCGTTCAAGTCCTGGCACCTCGGCATGATCGGTCACGGTGCCTATAGGCCGCGGGGCGACAAGGACATCGCCGTGATCGTGGATACGCAGGAGAGACTTGTCACGAACCGCCGGTGGTACACGTTCCCCCAATCCCTCAAGCAGGTACCGGGATTGCAGGGAGACATCCGCTCGGTGGACCTCGACGATGGTCGCCTGGATTCCACCTGGAGGGGACACGAGATTTTGCGCGACCCGGTATTGCGCCGCGACACCCCCGCCTGGACCCTCTACCAGACGACGTTGATAAAGGCCCTGTTGGAACGTGAGCGCTTCGGCGAGGACGAGATCCCCGATCTCTTCTACACGAACTACAAGCAGCCGGACGAGGTGGGGCATGCATGGAACATGCTGCTGCCGGAGATGAGGCCTACGTTGCGATACGTAGACGACGCGTTGGGTGATCTCACCCACTGGCTGGACCGGGTGGTGGGGCGCAGGCAGTGGGTGGTGGCCTTGACGTCGGATCACGGACAGGGCCCACTCGCCGAATCCAGCGGCGCATGGCCCATAAACATGACCGAGCTGATCGGCGACGCCGAGGAACGTTTCGGTATGGCGGCCGGCGAGCTGGTGGCGGAGTCAAGCCCGGTGGGATTCTGGATCGATCAAGGGGCGCTCGAGAGCGGGCGCATATCGGCCGAGGGGGTCGCCAGATGGCTCCTCGGCTACCGGCTCGAGGACAACGTCGAGCCCGGGAGTGAGGTTCCGGCGGGCTACCGGGACCGGGTGAGGGAGCCGATCCTTTCGGCCGCCTTCCCGAGTGTTGCCCTGGGACGGATCTGGGGCTGCGCGCAGGCCCGCTGACCGGACGGCCCCAGGCCAGGGGCCCCTCGTCGCCTATGGGCGGCAGCGGGCGGCGCCCAGGCGGCGTCCAGCCAGTGCGGCGTCGAAGAGCCGGTCCCCGGGATCGCCGGCGTAGGAGGCAGGTATCCCCGCGCCCTCCCTGAGGTTGTCCTGGGCCCGGTACCCGTAAGCCCACCGCGCCAGATCCTTCAAAACGAGGTCGTTGGGCCGGAGGTCATCCCGCCGCACATACATGCCGGCGGACTTGACGAACTCAACGAGATCAATCCCGTTGTCGGTGTGATCGAGGGCGGCGTTTGCGTCCGCCTGCAGCTCCGAGCCTGCTATCGCCCACCCGCCGGACTCGTGTGGGTAGGGCATCTGCCCGTGGTCGGCGGTGAGCATCAGCACCCACCGTTTCCGGCCTACCGTCCGGTTCAGGCTACGAACCAGACGCCCGAGCGCCCGATCCTGCGCCCTCAGCGCGTCGGCAGTTTCCGGCGACGTCATTCCCCAGGAGTGGCCGGCGTCGTCGCTCATCTTGAAATTGATGTACAGGAGGTCGGGTACCGGGTCCTCGCCCAGGTCCGTCGCGGTGATGAATCGCTCGATGAGGTGCTGCTGGTAGGCCACGTGAGCGGGGCTCGCGTAACGCACCGTCTCGTCCACGAGGTCATGGCCACGCCACTGCAGATCCAGCTCGCCGTCCCTGGCGTCGAGTGCGTCGGTGTATCTGCTGAGCGCGGCGGGATCTTCGATAGCCGGCAGTGTGTAGATCGCTTCGTTGGAGAGAGTGTCCGCCAGATAGTTGAGCAGGACGACCGGATCGCGGTCGCCACCCGGCCAGTCCGAGCCCTGTCCGATCATTCCCAGGTGCCAGTCGATTGCCCCGAAAGCCCCGGTGACCGGGCGGTTGCCCAACGCCTCGTCGTATAGATCGGCCAGCGTGCCCACACGGATGCGCCCGGGGTCGAGGCCCTCGAACGGATCGACGTAGCGGTTGTCCCTGGTCCGAACCTTGAGGGCGGGGATGCCGTGGCTCGCGGGCCACGCACCGGTACCCAGGGTCGTGTGCACCGGCGGAGTGACCGAGGGGGATGATCCGATCGTCATCCTTTCGAACGAGGTGCCGCGCTCCATCATCATGCGCAGGTACGGCCATGAGCGGGGATGCTCCTCCAGCGCATTGTTGCCGCCCCCGTCCCACACGATCGTGACCACGGCGCGCGGCGGCGCCGGGGGGCGCATGGTCAGGGCGTCTCCGAGCACCCGCCCGTCTCGCCTGGGCCAGGGATCGAAACCGATCAGGCGCGCCTGGGTCGGCGCCAGGTCGGCCATGGTGGCGCGCTGGTCTACCGCCCCGCGAGCACGGATGTGGCCCGGTCCGTAGAGCACCAACGGCACCTCGGCGAGATAGTCCCAGGGGCCCGAGTGGGCGGGCATGGCCGGGGTGCCGATGTAGTTGGGGGCCCTGGGGATCAAGGAGACGTCGGGTGAGCCGCGTCCCGTGTAGCCGCGCCGGACCCGGCGGACCAGCTGGTGGATCTCGCCACAGGATGCCCCCCCCGAACCTCCGTCGCGGTCAGCGCTGGGGGCGCCGGGGCCGGATTGCCTCGAACCGTCGGACTCCGTCGGTGCGCCGGTACAGCCCGACATCAACAAGGCCACAAGAAAGGCGGCAAGCCCGCGCTTCACTGCCACAGGGCCGGGCAACAAGAAGGTCGGCATGTTATCAGTCGGTTTCCCTGCTACCTCAGTGGGTATCAGAAGGCGTCCGAAGTTCACTAGAATACGGTTTCTGGCAACTTCAAGGCTGTATATATGTTGGCTGACGCTACCGACTCTCGAAAGGGGCACGATGGCTGCAAGTGGAAGTGCTGTCAGGACACCGGGGCAGACCTTCGCCCTAGTAGCCGGTGTCGTGTATCTGGTCGTGGGCGTGGTCGGGTTCCTGTTTACTGGGTTCGACAACTTCGCGGCAGAATCGGGCGACACGTTGATCGTCTTCGGGGTCAACCCGCTCCACAACATCGTCCACATTCTCGTGGGCGCGCTGTGGGTTGGCGGCGCGAGGTCGCCGGCGGGTGCCAAGAGCGTTAACACGCTCATCGGCGTCGTTTACCTGGCCCTCGGCGTTCTGGGCATCTTTGTCGGTGACAGCTTGTTCGGCTTCATCAACCACAACGCCGCCGACTGGGTCCTGCACCTCGTCTCCGGAGGGGCATCGCTGTATTTCGGCACGAAGGGGTCCGGAGCCTGAGTAACTGATCCATGGCAGAGACAAATAGGGCCCGCCATCAAGGCGGGCCCTATTTGTAGCCTCCGAAGCAGCTAGAGACTAGGCGCCTTGGCCCATGTTCTGCATGAGGCCGCCATCCATGTAGTAGGTGGAACCCGTGACGTAATCCGCGTCCTGTGACGCGAGGAAGACCGCCAGCCGGGCGATCTCGCTAGGTTTTGCTGCGCGCTTCATGGGGATGCTCTGAACTTGCTCCTCGAGCACGTCCGGGTTGTCGATCGCGCCCTGGTTGAAAGGTGTCAAGACCATCCCCGGCCCAAGGTTGTTCACGTTGATGCCATGAGGTGCGAGCTCCAGGGCCAGCGTCCGTGTGAGGTTGCGCAGCGCGCCCTTGGAGCAGTCGTAGTCGGCGCCGCCCGGATTGGGGATCTCCTGGTGCACCGACGTGACGTTGATGATCTTGCCGCCACCCCCAGCCTCTTTTCGAATATTGATGAAGCGCCGGCAGCAAAAGAACGCGCCGTAGACGTTCACCCTGATGGCCCGGTCCCAAGTCTCCGTAGGCAGTTCAGCAACCTCCTCGCCCGACGCGTCGACTCCTGCGTTGTTCATCAAGATGTGCACCGTGCCGAAGGCGGTCACGGCTTGGTTGAACACGTTCTCGACTTGCTCTTCGTCGCTGATGTCGGCCTGGACGACTATCGCACGGCGTCCGTGGGCCTCGACTTGTTCAAGTGTGCGTTGTGCTCCCTTCTCATCATGGAGGTAAGTAATCACCACATCCGCCCCTTCCTTCGCGAACTCGATCGCGGTGGCCTGCCCTATGCCAGAGTCCGATCCGGTGATGAGCGCAATCTTCTCTTTCAGTTTCTCCGTCATATTGCTCCTTGTCCTCATTTGTTGGCCAGCCACAACTCAAGGGCTACTGGGGCGGTCGTAGGGCGATCGGGCGCCCTCAGGCCGGACTGCTAAAGGCGCTCGCCGAGCCGTCACAAAGCGCGACGATTGCTCGATCGTCAGACCGACGATCGTCAGACCGACTTTGCGGCTGCCAGGTCGTCCACGGCGAAGATGAGCTCGCTCTCGCCTGCGCTGCGGCGCGTCAGATATGCGCTCGAGATCCCTACTCCGGCCTCGGCGAGCCTTCGGCAGTAGCGCCCGAGCTCGCCGGGGCGGTCGTCGAGGGTTGCGGTCAACACCGCGCGTGTGGCCTCGACCTTGAAGCCGTTCGAGGCCAGGACCTCGGCCGCCTCCTCCCCGTCGTCTACGATCAGGTGTATGCGGGCCGCCCCCTCGTGGGTGAAAGCCGAAAGCGTTTCGATGTTCACCTCGGAGCGGCCGAGCAACTCTCCGACCTCGGCGAGGACCCCGGCGCGGTCTTCAACGGCGACGATGATTTCCTCAAGCATCATCGGAAGCGTACCGCTTCCGAGGAGGGCGACGCCAGCCCTAATGGGCCCCCTCGGCGCTGAAGACGGCTCTCAGTGTTCGCCACATGATCCACAGGTCTAAAGACAGCGACCAGTTCTGGATGTAGAAGAGGTCGTACCTGACGTAGTCGGAGAAGCTGGTTTCGGTTCGGCCGCTCACCTGCCAGAGGCCGGTCATCCCGGGCTTGACCTGCAGGCGGTTGCGGACCCAGTCGTCGTACTGCTCGACCTCGGAGGGGAGGGCGGGCCGGGGGCCGACCAGGCTCATCTCGCCGCGCAGGACGTTGGCCAGCTGGGGTAGCTCATCGAATGAGTACCGCCGGAGCAGCTTGCCGATCTTCGTGATCCGGGGGTCCTCCCTGAGCTTGAACAACAATCCCGGTCCTTCGGAAAGGTGCTCGAGCTCGGCGAGCCGCTGTTCGGCGTCCCGTTGCATCGTGCGGAATTTCCAGCACCGGAACGGTTCGCCGTCTTGACCGGCCCGCACCTGTCGGAAGAACACCGGTCCTGTGGAATCGCGTTTGATCCACGCCGCGACCGCCGCAAAGAACGGTGCCAGCAGGGTGAGGAGAACCACGGAACCGATGACGTCGATCGTTCGCTTGCTGGCGCGCTGCAGCCGGGTCATGCCGGTGCGGCGAACATACAGAAGGGGGACTCCTGCTACCGATTGCACGATCATTCGGGAGGCCAGGAGCTCGATGGTGCCGGTCGTGATCTGGAGGTCGACATCAGCGTCCTGCAGTCCCCAGAACAGACGGTTGATCTTGGATGCTTCGAAGGCAGAAGCGGCAACGAGTACGAGGGTTGCATCGAGATCCCTCACGAGATCCTGGAGGTCTGCCGGAGCACCGATGACTTTGTGGCCGTCGCCTATCTCCTGCCCCACGGGCGCCTGCTCGTCGACGAAGCCGATGATCTGGTACCCGAGCCAACCCTCGCGCTCGAGCGTGCGGGCAATGGTGCGCGCTTCGTGGTTGATGCCGACCACGATGGTTCGGGTGGCGTCACCGCCTCGCCGCCGTAGCCAGTGGAGCGTCTTTCTGATAGCGAGACGCTCGGCGCCGACGATGGCCAGGCCAAGGCCGAAGGCCAGCAACACCCACCCGCGCGCGAGCTCCAGGTCCAGCACGGAGTCGAACAGGAACAGAACCACCGTTCCCCCGATGACGCCGTGGAAGGTCTGCTTGAACTCGTTGACAGGGCTCAGGACCTGCCTGGGCTCATAGAGGCCGTAGAGCCAGAACAACACGATCCAGACCGGCGTCGCTAGGACGGTGATCAGGGCGTAATCGACCTTCGCCGCAGGGGTTGCGTCCAGGATCTCGAAGCGCAGAATCGACGCAAGGAACAGCGCAGTCGAGACGGCCACTGTGTCGGCCAGCATGCGTGAGGCGATCCGCTTTGCGCTCCGGCGCTGGAGCGGCTGCCGCTGGGGTGTCTTGTCCGGCTCGATCGCCGGCGCCGTCTGTGCCATGTGGACTCGGCCCGGCTAGAGGTAGCCGAGGCCCCTCAGGGATTCCTCGATGACCGCTTCCTCCTCGTCTGAGTAGGGCGAAGACTCATCCTTCGGTCCAGATGATAGGGGTGCAAGCATGGTCACGGGCCGATCTTCGAGGGCCTGGGGGGTGAAGGCTTCGGTCAGCACTTTGCCGTCGAGGTCGTCGGGAACCTTGAGCCCGGCCATGTGCAGCAGCGTCGGAGTCACGTCCATGACCGATCCCTGCAGCCCCGAATGGCCTGCCTTGACCCCCTTCCCCGCAACGACCACGATCCCGTCCGGGTGGTGCACCCCCCTCGGCAGATGGCGCTGGTCGGTGAAGGGGCTCCGGTGGAAGATCTCGTCGTCGAGCTCGAAGTGGTGGTTTCTCAGCACCGGGAGAAGGTCCGGCGCGCCGTCGAGGGCGTCCCCGTGAAAGACATCCTCCGACCGGTGGACGTGGTCGGTCACCGGCCGTCCGTCGGGCCCGGTGAGATCGTAGAAGCGGGCCGTGATGTCGTCTTTTGTGCGGGGGAGGTCGGACGGGGGAACCCAGCCGAAGCGCTCCCGCCCGGCGACGTTGACGAAGATCCCCTGCTGCGGAATCGGCGATGCAAACGCGGTCGTCTTGGACCAGTCGACGGCGCTGAAGGTCACCCCCTTCGCCTGACGGGCAAGCTTCGCCGGCAGGATCCGGCGGGCCAGGGGCACGAGGCTGCGGGCCGCCGGAGTCTGCATGAGCCGCGCCCTGGGCTTGAGCTTCAGGTATCCCCACCGCTCGAGCAGAGCGTTGGTGTGCACGCTCACCTCCCAGGCGGTGAACCCGTGGTCGGAGCACACGATGACGCCTCCGCTGTCCGCCGCGTAGTCGTCCACCAGGCCGACGATGTCGTCCATGGCCTTGAAACAGCGTTCTACTTCCCGCCGGATTACATGCCCCTCGTCCGCTTCGTATAGCTCGTCGCCCGGGTCCATGTAGCGGAGGTAGACATGCTGGAGCCGGTCGGGTGCCTCCAGCACGGCGAACAGAACTGCCGGCGGATCGAGCTCGAGCAGTTGGCCGAGGACCTCGATGCGCTGACGGAGTGAGGCCATCATGCGGTCACACAGCGTCGTGTTGCGCCAGTCCAGCTCCCAGTTGGCGCTGACGTCGACCACGTAGCCGGGGGCCCGCTCGAGGATCTGCGGCTCGAGCTCGGGGGGCCATGCGAATCCCTTCAGGTGTTCGCCGTAGCCGGGCGTCATCATGCCGGAGACCATCCAGCCATCGAGCCGGCGGGGCGGATAGGTCAGTGGGAGGTTGTAGATGCCCGCCCGGGCCCTTTGCGCGTTGGCGATCTCCCAGATCGTCGGGGCCTTGATCTTGCCGGAGTGGACCAGCTCGAGATGCTCGTTCTGCGCGTTTCCACCCATGAAGCCGTAGATTCCGTGACGGCCGGGATTGACACCCGTGGCTGCTGCGGTCCACGCCGGCGGCGTATAGGTCGGGACCGTCGAGACGAGTGTGCCGTGGGCCCCGCGCTTCACCAGTGCGTCGAGCCGGGGCATGATGCCCGCCTCCATCATGGGCTTGAGCAGATGCCAAGCCGAGCCGTCGAGACCGATCACGGCTGCCCGGGTCGTCACCTTTGCCTCCCCTAATCCCAGATGCGCTCGAGGAGGGCGCGGCAACCGCCCTCGTCGAGGTCCGTATCCTCCAGCACGGTGAACCTCCCCGGGCGCATATACGGCGCAGCGAGCAGGATCTTGACCATGTCGTCCTCGCTCAAGCTGAGATCGGAGGGGTGTTGTGGAAGTCCGAGCTGCGCCAGGCGCGCCCGGAAGCCCTGCGTGTCTCCTCCGTAGAGCTCGGTCGAGATCAGACAACCAAACGCCACCTGCGCGCCATGCAGTGCCCGGCCCCCGAACAGATGATCGATGGCGTGCGAGATCTCGTGCTCTCCTCCCGATGCCGGCCGGGAGTTGCCCGCGCAAACCATGGCCATGCCCGAGAGCACGAGCCCATCGGCAAGCCGCATGAGGAAACGGGCGTCCCCGGCCGATTCCGCCACGTCTGCGGCCAAATAACCCTCGATCGAATCGAATGACTCGACCGACAAGTCCCAGGCGCGCCGGTCGATGCTTTCTAGCCCGCGATCGGCCGCGAGCGCCCAGTCCCTCAGCGCGAGGGGGTTTGCCACCAGATCCCCCAGCCCGGCCCGGACGGCCTCGAGCGGCGAGCTCAACAGAGTCGGTATCGAAAGGTAGACCATGCGCGGCGCAATGGCCCCGATGCTTTCCCCGCAGGCACCCTGAGCGGGCACAACCGCAACCGGCGAGCAGATGCCGTCGTGGGACAGTTGGGTGGGCACTGCGACGACCGTGACGCCGGCGCGCGCAGCCGCAAGCTTGGCGACGTCGAGGCAGCGGCCGCCCCCTATCGCGATGATTGCGTCGGCGCCCGATCGCCGCGTGCGGGAGCCGAGCGTTGCCGCCCACTCCTGGTTGGCCTGAGGAACTGGGACGACGTGGGGGAGCGGCGTCTTGATGCGCGCGCCGAGCGCTTCGCCAAAGGTGGACTTGACCACGAGGGGGGCGGTGATATCGAGATCCGCCAGCTTTCGTGCGAGATCCTCCGCCGCCCCCTGCTCGTCGCCCTGAGGCCCGTAGATGAAGACCTGAGGAAAGTCCTTACGATCGAAACGATCGACACGATCGACCATCACTCGGCTAACTCTCGGCCTTCGTCATCACCGGATCCGGCCAGGCGTCCCGGTGCCGAGTGAGAATCTCTCCGGCGGGACCCATCTCGTCCGGGTTGTCCACCTCCGCATAGCGGTCCTCGGACACGGGAACGGCGCGGACGTCGAGGCGACCGAGCAACCTCGAGTACACGTCTTCGTAATAGAGGGTGGTCTCGGCGCGCCACTCGAGATCGGTGGCCGTCTCGGCGTAAGCCCGGGCTGCCTCGTGGCGGAGAAGCGATACCCCAACGAACTCGCCGTGGCTCTGTTTAAGAGCAAGGTCTTTGCCGATGGACAGGACACGGTCGGTGTCGAGCTGCACGCGCATCTCTTCGGTATCGAAGGCGGTTCTTTGCTGCACTGCAAGAACGAGGTCGCCGGGTGCATCGACGACGCTCCTGAACACGTCCGGATGAATCACGATGTCCGAATTGACAAGCAGCAGCTCCGACTGTGGAGATTGATCGATCGCCATGCGAGCCGAGTGGAAGTTGCCCCATGACGCGTAGCGCGCGTTGAAGACGAATGCGACTTCACCGTGCCAGTTCTCCGTGACAAAGGCCTCGATAAGGGACGGTTTGAAACCCGTGACGACGAGCAGATCCTCGATCCCCGCTCGGTGCAGTCCGGCCAGGATGTAGTGGAGAAAGGACTTGTGATCCTCGACGGGGGTAAGTGTCTTGGGTGTGACTCCTCCCATGCGCACCGACATACCCGCCGCCAGAACAGCCGCCCTTACCCTCGCCACTTGACCTCCAGAATCATGTCTTTCACCAACGGTCTCGCCCACATCAGAGTGTCTCCGGACCTCGTCCACCCGGGTGCCACCACACCGCCGGCCCCCGGCGGGAGCTGCAGCCTAACCTCAAGCGTCTCCGGCCTCACCTTGGGCTGATGCTGCACGGTAAGGCGGTAGACGCTGTGATCGCCGACTTTGCGCACCACCCCGGGCACCCGGTAGTCGAAGCGCACCGCAGCGTCCTCTTGCGGCGGTATCTCGAGTGTAGTCGACCAGACTTTCTTGCCCAGTTCGAAGTGTTCGGGAGGGTGATTGCCGTTCCAGGCTGCGAGCTCCGCCGTGGGCGACGCTTCGAGGCGCCGGCCCTTCACCATGTGGGCTCCGATTAGCTCCGCATCACCCTGCGCATAGAGATTGATCATCGGCCGGTGGAGGGGCCCGGAGTTCCCGTAGACGTACCGGGGCAGTGGAGCGAGCGCTCCGTTGTAGATGCGGACTTCGGTCGACACGAGCGCGTCCCGGCCTTTCAGTCTGATGTTCATCGAGTTTGTCTGCTCATCGAAATAGTCGAGCTTGTTCCCACCCACGTTCTGTTCAACGATGTAGAGATAGTCACTGCCGGGTGCGTCCTCTATCCCGCCGTCCCAGTTCATCTTCTCGATGAACTTCTGTTCGTTTGGGCGCTTGAGCCAGATCTGCATGTGCTTTTCGCTCAGAGCGCGGCCCAGGCCTGGAATCAATTCGGTGGGATGGGCCGGATTGAACAGGCTTTCGTAGAACCCATCGACCAGGTAACTGAGACGCTGCCGGCGTATCCCGGGGATCGGAAATGACGCGTACGCTTTGTAGAGGACGTAGTCGACGATATTGGCCGGCGTGAGCTTGAAGTCGGTTCCTGCGCCGGGGCGGCCGATCCCCGGCAGCAGGCGTTTGAGGACCTCGGGGTCCACCCCGATGACGCCGTCCACCGCGGGCCAGGGAGCACCGCTTGCGCGCGCTCCGGCCTCGGAGTAGGCAACGGTCAGGCGAGCCGACAACGGCCAGTCTGGAGACCAGTTCGCGTTGCCCGCCCTCTTGGCGTCGTCTATGCCGGCGACGTACCAGGCGTCTTCGGGCAGAGGTATGGACAGCTGTCGCCGGTCTTGGTCGATCTTGTAGATCGAGCCCGACCGCTCCTTCAACAGACGGGGCCGTCCGTTTTCGAACTGCATGAGCTGGAACTGCAGCAATGATCCACCGGTTCCGCGCAGCTCCGCAGAATTCTGGATGGCGAGAAAATAGATGCGCCGGCCGTTCCCTCCCAGTACGTCGGGCAGGATGGCGAAGCCATCTTCGGCGTCGGCGAGCGTTCGATCCGTGCTGCGAGCTTTCTCGATCGAACGCGCAATGCCGTCCCGCAGAGACCGGGGGAGCGCCCTCGCATCGACGGCAGTGAGTTCGTCTTCGACGCTTTGAACGGCGCGCCGGACCTCGGAGATGAGCTCACCTACCGCCACCAGCCGCTCGATGCGGATCTTCTTGCTGTCTGGATCGTCGGGATCCTGATCGATGAGCTTGTAAGGTCCTTTGAGCGCGTTCTGACCGATCCTCAACGTGCTGCGCGCAGCTTGGGCGGAATGCTCCACTGCGTTGAC
This sequence comes from Actinomycetota bacterium, assembly GCA_013817045.1. Classification (GTDB taxonomy): domain Bacteria; phylum Actinomycetota; class CADDZG01; order CADDZG01; family WHSQ01; genus JACDDL01. Next base: position 12,307 of record JACDDL010000023.1, read on the forward strand.
GACGTGCCCCAATTCCGGAAGTGCGTCTCTGACCTGCGCCGACACCATCGCAAGATCGAGCAACGGTGCAGGGGTTTCGAAAGCTCCCCCGGCTTGCTTCGCCGCGGCGCTTCCTTTCAGAGTGGCAAGGCGGGCCTCTTTGTTGGCGCCGGAGGTGAGAGCACGCTCGGCCTTTCTCAGTTCGACGCGTGTAGCCAACAACCCGTCCACCAGACGCCATGGCCCGGCGAGCAGAGACAGCCACATGGCCAAGCCTCCGAGGGCAAGCACCACCACGATCGCGCCGACAAGGGACCTCCCGAAGCCCGATTGAGGCGGTCGCGCGGTGTCTGGCAAGCTCATATGCGGTTGGGTCTCCGAAGTCGGTGGTCGCGGGTGCCTGCCCTATCATGGACGCGGCTGCGCTCGACTTTACGCTCACGGAGGAGGCTACGCAGAGTGCCTATCTATCAGCGGAGGGGCGAGGTCCCGCCGAAGCGACATACACAGCTTCGAAAGGAAGGGCTCCTTTTGACCGAGGAGGTCTTCGGGCTGGAGGGTTTCTCGGGCAACGAATCGATTCTCTATCACCTTACGTCGCCCTGCAGGATCAAAGAGGTCGGCAAGTTCGAGCCGATCCATCGCGACGAATGGGTACCCGACGGGCATGCGCACCGGCACTTCCTCACCGCAGACATCCCGTCAGAGGGGGACGCCGTCACGGGCCGAAGGGTGCTCATGTGGAACAACGACGTAGAGATCGCGATGTGCCGTCCCGCACAGGCTATGACCGACTTCTATCGCAACGGTGAAGGCGATGAGGTCATCTTCGTCCACGAAGGCAGCGGGAAACTCGAGACGATCTTCGGCGACCTTCCGTACCGGGCAGGCGACTACATCGTCATCCCACGCGGCACCACATACCGTTTCGCTGATGCGGCGCCGCAGCGCTGCCTCGTGTTCACCTCTCCCGGTCTCATCGAGATTCCTCGCCGTTATCGAAATGCATACGGACAGCTTCTCGAGCACGCTCCTTACTATCAGCGTGACATCCATCCTCCTACGGAACTGAAGACATACGATGATCGCGGCGAGCACGTCGTCGTGCTGCGCATCAAAGATGGCTATCAGAGATATGTCCTCGACTACCATCCATTCGACGTCGTCGGCTGGGACGGGTACGTGTTCCCGTGGACCTTCAACATCGCCGACTTCGAGCCGATTGCGGGCCGAATCCACATGCCGCCTCCGTCTCACCAGACTTTCCAGGGCCCCAACTTCGTCATCTGTTCCTTCTGCCCTCGCAAGCTCGATTGGGACCCGAATGCGATTGCCCTCCCTTACCACCATTCGAACCTCAACTCAGAGGAGATGATCTATTACGTCTCGGGCGATTTCGGATCGCGCCGGGGCATCGAGATCGGGTCGGTGACCCTGCACCCCTCGGGCCTGCCCCACGGCCCGCAGCCCGGCCTGGTGGAGAAATCGCTGGGGGTTACCGAAACCCATGAGCTCGCGGTGATGTGTGACACCTTCAACCCTCTGCGGCTGTCGGCCTTTGCCCGTGCGCTGGACGAACCCGGATACGCGTACTCGTGGTACGCGCCTGAGAGCGAGATCCCCGAATCGGAGGTTCCCACCATCCCCTGAGCCCGATTCAGGGGGCCGGGACGACTGCACCTCGAACTTTGCCGAAGCCGACGGGCGGAACGCCCTCGGCGTGTCCACAGACTCCGTGCATCGCGATCGTGTCGCCATCCTTCAGCCAGGTGCGCTCGGATCCGTCCGGAAGGACTATCGGCCGCTCGCCGGACCGGGTGAGCTCGATCATGCTCCCATAGGCTCTCGGGCCTGGGCCCGAGACGGTGCCCGAGGCGAACAGATCACCGGTCCGCAGGCGCGCCCCGTTCGAAGTCACGTGCGCAAGCTGCTGGGCGATGTTCCAGTAGAGCGTCCTGAAGTTGGTCCTGGAAATGACCTCGGCGTCCATGTCGCGCTCGATCATCGTGCTTGACGCGAGGGTGACCTCGAGATCGAGATCGATTGCCCAGTCCCGGTCGCTTCTGAGGTAGTCGAGCACCGGGGGCGTCTGCGCCGGCCCCGGCACGAAATAGGGGGCCAGGGCGTCGAGGGTCACCACCCAGGGCGAGATCGATGTCATGAAAGATTTACCAAGGAAGGGCCCGAGGGGCGCATTTTCCCACCGCTGGATGTCCCGGGCGCTCCAGTCGTTGACGAGCACACAACCGAAGATGTGCTCGGGCGCCTGCTCGATGGGTACAGAGGCGCCGAACGCGCTCGGGGCCCCTGCGATGAAGCCGACCTCGAGCTCGAAGTCCAGCATTCCAGTCGGGCCGAAGCCCGGGGGCCCGTCGTCCTCGACGATCTGCCCCCATGGGCGCACCACCGGCGTTCCGCTCACGACGACGCTCCCGGCGCGCCCGTGGTAGCCGACGGGAAGATGGCGCCAATTGGGCAGCAGTGGTTCGCCGCCGGGCCGGAGCATGGCCCCCATGTTCGAAGCGTGCTCGAGCGACGAGTAGAAATCGACGAAGTCACCGATCTCGACGGGCAGCAGCATCTCAGCCTCGGACCGCTCTATCAGTGCGCGCTCTGCAAGCCCCGGGACATCGCGGATGGCGTGACTGTGGCCGTCGAGGAGCTCGAGGACGCCGGCGCGGACGCTCTGCCAGGCCGGCCGGCCGAGTGACAGGAAGCGGTTTAGCGAGCCATGCGCGAAGACCCCCTCGGGCAGCTTTCGCCCACCGTCCAGGAGCCCTTCTCGCCACAGCGCGTCGAGATCGAGAACCTGATCTCCTATCGCCACCCCGATCCGGGCCGCTTCCCCGGCGCGCCGGAAAATGCCGTAGGGGAGGTTATGGAGGGAGAAGTCCGACCCTTCCGGCACCGGCACCCAGGAGCCCCCGCTCACGCCGGCCGTCGTCCCGCCGGCTCGCTACTTTGCGTCGCCGCGCCCGTTCAGCCCCGGATATTCGCGTCCACCGAACGGGAACCGGGTCGACAGGCGCCACGCGTCGGCCGCCTCGAAGCGAGCGTGGTAGTCGAACATGCCGAGCCGGCGCCCCTTGGCCCGGCCCGCTCTCAGCCATATGGAAGCGGTGCGCTCCGCCTTCTCCTTGGCTGCAAGCTCATCGAGCGCCCGGGCAATCGCTTGCGTTTCCGCCTCGTCGGGCTGTCCATCGATCGAGACGACCTCGAGCCTGCTGTGCCGCCTGTTGGATTCGGTCACAGCGGGATGCTCCCGTGCTTTCTCTGAGGGATGGTCTCGCGTTTGGAGCGCAGCATCTCGAGCGACTGCGCAAGCCTCCTGCGGGTGTCTCTCGGCTCGATCACGTCGTCCACATAACCCCGTTCGGCCGCAATGTAGGGATTGGAGAACCGTTCGAGGTAGTCGTCGAGCAGCTCCTCTCGTTTCGCCTCGGGATCATCGGCGCCGGCAAGCTCTTTGCGATGGATGATGTTGACCGCGCCCTCAGCGCCCATGACCGCGATCTCTGCTGAAGGCCATGCGAATGAGATGTCTGCGCGCAGATGCTTGGAGTTCATGACGAGATAGGCGCCGCCGTAGGCCTTACGGGTGATGACGGTGACGCGCGGAACCGTCGCCTCGGTGAAGGCGTACAGAAGCTTCGCTCCGTGCCGGATGATGCCGCCATACTCTTGGCCGGTGCCCGGCAGGAAACCGGGAACATCGACGAAGGTCACGAGCGGGATGTTGAACGCGTCGCAAAAACGCACGAAGCGCGCCCCTTTGATCGACGAGGAGATGTCGAGCGTACCGGCCAGCACCTGAGGCTGGTTGGCGACGATGCCGATGGGATGTCCTGCAATACGGGCAAAGCCACAGAGGATGTTCTGCGCCCAAAGCTGGTGAACCTCGAAGAATTCGCCGTCGTCGGAGATCGAGCCAATCACGTGGTGCATGTCGTAGGGCTTGTTCGACGAGTCGGGCATCAGGTCGGTCAGTTCGTCGCATGAGCGCATGGCGTCGTCTGTCGGTGCGAAGAAAGGCGGCGACTCGAAGTTGTTCGAAGGCAGAAACGACAATAGGTAGCGCATCTGCCTGAGGCAATCTTCGTCGCTTGCCGCCACGAAGTGGGTTGCCCCCGATTTGGACGCGTGTGTCATGGCGCCGCCGAGCTCTTCTTGGGTGACATCCTCTCCGGTCACTGCCCTTACGATCTCGGGCCCCGTGATGAACATGTGGGAGGACTCGTTCACCATGAAAGTAAAATCGGTAAGCGCCGGAGAGTAGACCGCGCCGCCTGCGCAAGGGCCCATGATGGCCGAGATCTGTGGGATGACTCCGGAGCACCGGACGTTGCGGTCGAAGATGTAACCGTATCCGGCAAGCGACACGGCACCCTCCTGTATGCGTGCGCCGCCGGAATCGTTTATCCCTATGACCGGCGCGCCGGTTTCGAGCGCAAGGTCCATGATCTTGCAGATCTTTTCTGCCATGACCTCGCCCAGAGAACCTCCGAATACCGTGAAGTCCTGCGCAAACACGAAGACCTTTCGGTCGTCGACCGTTCCCCACCCCGTGACGACGGCATCTGAGTACGGGCGGCGATTCTCGATGTCGAAGCCGTGGGAGCGGTGCCTGACCAGCATGTCGGTTTCGACAAAGCTCCCCGCGTCCAGGAACAGCTCGATGCGCTCTCGCGCGGTCAGCTTGCCGCGGTCGTGCTGCCTTTTGATCGCTCCTTCGCCACCGGCCACCTCCGCCTCCTGCTTCTTGGCCCGCAGGTCTGCGATCTGGTTGCCGATAGGGGTGGCGTGTTCGGGGATCTGCTCCTCGGTTGCCATCTTCGGGAGTCTAATGGGGCGCGCCCGGGCCCGGCCCACGCACCTGACCGCACCGCCTCAAATAGACGAGAACGCGCTCTCGGACCTGTTCAGGGACCCAACCAGGCCCACAGGCTCGATGACCACCCGGCCGGCGGCGTCGCTCACCGCACCCATCCGTGCAGCCTTGTAGCCGGCGTGCCCGAGGCGACCGAGGGCGTCGGCCACCTCACGGGGCTCGACGATCACCACGAAACCGACACCCATGTTGAAGACCCGGAACATCTCGGCGTCCTCGACGGCCCCGGCTTCTTGTATGAGACTGAAGATGGGAGGCGGGGAGGGCAGGGTCTCGATGTTGTAGCCGACGGGCGCCTCGAGGCGGCAGAGGTTGGCGAGTCCGTCGCTCGTGATGTGCGCGAAACCGCGGACCGGCAATCCCTGCAGGGACCTGACCGCGCCGGCGTAGATGACGGTCGGCTCCAGGAGCTCCTCGCCCACCGAGCGCCCGAGGGCATCGACGTGGGCGCCGAGGCCGTCGCCCTCGTCCGAGAGCAGCACCCGGCGCGCCAGCGTGAGCCCGTTCGAGTGGATTCCCGACGACGCTATGCCGATGATGGCGTCTCCCGGTTGGACGTCCGCTCCCAGCACGAGCCGATCGGGATGCACGACGCCCACGCAGGTGCCCACCAGATCGAAGGCGGCCTCGCCGGGGCCGATCACCTCTGGAAGCTGCGCTATCTCGCCGCCGGGAATGGCAATGCCCGCCTCGGAGGCGGCGGCCGCAAGCCCTCTCAGCACCGCCTCGGCGCGCCGGGGCTCGAGCGTGTTCACCCCCAGATAGTCGACCATGGCGATCGGGGAAGCCCCGACGCAGAGCACGTCGTTGACGTTCATCGCCACGCAGTCGAAGCCGATCGTGTCGTAGCGGTCGAGCGCCGATGCGATCAATGTCTTGCTCCCGACTCCATCGGTCGAGATCGCAAGCGCAACCTCGTCGGCCACCTTGAGGACGCTTGCGTAGTGACCGAAGCCCGTGATCACCTCGGCTCCGTCGGGGAAGCCGAGTGTCGGCCCAAGGTGCCGAAGCACGGACGAAGCTGCGGCCCCCTGCCCCCTCACCCCCGCCTCCTCGTATCGGCCGCTCACGCGTCAGAAGTTACTTCGCCGATAGGGGGACGGACGGGCATTGTTCACATCCCACCGTCCGGGAGCACGGCTACGGTGTCGTTCGGCGGGGGAGCCTCAGAGAGGCCAGGAACACCAGGGCGGCGGGAAGGGCGCCGGCTATGTACGCCGCTCCGAAACCGGAGCGTTCGGCGAGCGTCCCCACGGTCAAAGGTGAGGTGAGGTAGCCGAGGTCGCCCGCCATCTGATTGACCCCGACCGCTGCTCCCGAGCCCTCCCGAGGGATCGCATCGGCCAGGAGCCCGCCGGAGGCGGCGCCGACTGCGGCGATTCCCATACCGATGGCCATCATCAACGGGAAGTAGGCCCAGGCGGAGCCGGCGTCGATCAGCCCTATTGCAGCCGTCGCGGCCGCTGTGACCGCCAGCGACGGCGCCAGCACCACCCGGCGCCCGTAGCGGTCCGAGGCGCGTCCGGCCACGAGCAGGATGAGGATCTCACCCACCGAGAGCATCGTGATGGCGAGTCCGATCTCGCTGCTCGAGAGCTTCAGGACCGCTCGGGCGAACACAGGTCCCACCGTTTGCGCCGGCCCGGCCACCGTCCACCACGACACGAGGGTTGCCAGCAAGGCGAGGATGTAGCGGCGGTCGCCCAGCAGTGGGCGCGCCGCCCGCAGCGCCTCGAGGGGCGAGCGTTTGGGGCCGTCGTCGACGAGGGTCTTATTTTTCATGACCACCCAGGTGATCGCCGTCGCAACCAGCAGACCCGTCGCGTAGAAGATGAACGGCGCGCCGAGCCCGAAGCGCGCCGCTACAAGGCCGCCCACCAGTGGGCCTGCAGACGCTCCGACGAGGAAGGATGCCCTGAACGAGCCGGTGGCGCTTCCCATCGCCGACGGTTCGATGATTCGCAGGATTCGGTTCGTCAGCCCCGAGATGAACAAAGCCGATCCCATGCCGCCCACTCCGCGCGCAACGACCAGTTGGGGGAAGCTGGCGGCCAGTCCCGCCCCGTACGAGGACCCAGACACGATCAGGAGCCCGGCCATGG
>JACDDL010000023.1:19285-21301 GCA_013817045.1 Actinomycetota bacterium
CCGTAGCGGTCGACGACCAGACCGCCGATGAGCCCGAACGAGAAACGGGTCAGACCGAAAACGAGTTGGATGAAGCCGATATCGGCAAGGCCCACCCCGAACGACTCGGCGTAAAGCGGGAGCACGGGAACCACCATGCCGAAACCAAGTGCAACGGTTATCGAGATTGCCAGCAGCTTGCGGAACTCCGGTCGCTTGAGAGGGGCCACGACGGTTTCAGGCGGCGGGATCGCAGGGGGCATCCCGACGTCCTCGTGGATGTCGGCCGGGTCGTCGTGAACGGCATCGTCGTCTGGATCGTGGTGCTCGTCGTGTGGTGACGGGGTCGAACCCTTGGCGCCGAACGGGCCGGTGCCCCTTGTCTTGGTTCCCGCCGGGGCGCGTTTGTCCGACCGGCGCCGCGGCCGGTTGGCGTCGCCCCTCACCGAGGCCGTTGAATCAGTTCGATCAGGACGCCGTTCTGGCTGCGCGGATGGACGAAGGCAATGAGGCTTCCACCACCCCCCGGGCGCGGCGAGTCGTCGATCAGCTCAACTCCCTTGTCCTTCAGGTGCTTCAGGGTGGCTTCCAGATCCTCGACCCTGAAAGCGATGTGGTGGATGCCTTCGCCCCGCCTCTCGATGTAGCGCATCAGCCGGCTGTCCTTGCCCGCAGGAGCTACGAGCTGCAGACAGCAGTCGCCGAGCGCCAGCATCGCTTCCTCGACTCCCTGTTCCTCGACCCGTTCCCGGGTGGCCTCGTCCAGCCCCCAGACCTCGTTGAGGTGGGCAAGAGACTCATCGAGGTCGCTCACCGCCAAGGCGACATGGTCTATTCCTTCGAGCACGTGCGAATCCTAGTGGCACCGGTGCATCGAATGCGCCGTTCTTTTCGCGCCCAGGCGCGGGTGCTTACCGATATGCCGGAGAACGCCGGTTGAACCGGTGCGCCTACAATGGAACGTCGCCCCTGCGACGCAATCTCCCCACGGAAAGGGGCTGCTCGGTTGGCCGGCTCAGTGATCGTGGCGTCCGCTCGAACGGCCGTCGGTAAGTTTGGCGGTGCCCTCAGGGACGTACCGGCCGTGGCGCTCGGCTCTCGAGCAATCAAAGCGGCGCTGGACCGGGCCGGCGTGAGAGGCGAGCATGTCGACTACGTGATCATGGGTCAGGTCCTTCAGGCCGGAACCGGGCAGATCACGGCGCGGCAGGCGGCAACGGCGGCGGGGATTCCCCAATCGACGCCGGCCATCACGGTGAACAAGGTCTGTCTCTCTGGCCTCACTGCGATCGCCCTTGCCGATCAGCTCGTTCGCGCCGGAGAGGTGTCCGTGGTGGTGGCCGGGGGAATGGAGTCGATGGATCAAGCCCCCTACCTGCTGCCCAAGGCGCGCTGGGGGCACCGGATGGGAGATGGCGCCCTCGTCGACTCGATGCAACTCGACGGACTCGTGGATGCGTTCTCCCACAAGACCATGGGAGCACAGTCCGACGAGGTGAACAATGAGCTCGGCATCTCCCGGCCCGAACAAGATGCCTGGGCCGCTCGCTCCCATGCGCGCGCCCATGCGGCGACCGAAGACGGACGATTCGCGCATGAGATCACACCCCTTGAGCTCGCGCAAAGAAAAGGTGATCCCAAGACATTCGACCGCGATGAGGGCATTCGCGCCGACGCCACAACAGCGTCCCTCGCCGCTCTCCGTCCGGCGTTCGCCGAGGACGGGACCATAACGGCGGGCAATGCGGCTCAGATATCCGACGGTGGTGCAGCCGTAGTCGTTATGAGCAGCGAGCGCGCCGAGGAGCTTGGCATACGGCCCGTGGCCGAGATATTGGCACACGGCATGTCGGCTGCCGAACCTCCCTACCTGCACACAGTGCCGGCGCTGGCTGTGCAAACGGCTCTCAAGAAAGCGGGGCTATCTCCAGACGAAATTGATCTGCTCGAGATAAACGAGGCGTTCGCTGCAGTCGCTCTGCACTCGACGCGCATGCTCTTCGGCGACGACATTCCGGCCGAGGACAAAGTCAACGT
>JACDDL010000340.1 GCA_013817045.1 Actinomycetota bacterium
CTCCTGCAGGATGTCGGGGTCCCCGGCGCTGATCGAGGGCGCGTTCTCCTCGATCAACGGAAGGAGGGTGGGATCGGCGATGAACCCGTACTTGGCGACCTCGGCCATCCCGCTGCGGAGCTCGGCCTCGGGCAGCCCGGCCAGGACATCCACATCGCACACCACTGCACACGGCTGATGGAAGGTCCCGACGAGGTTCTTTCCCTGTGGCAGATTCACCCCGGTCTTGCCTCCGATCGCCGCGTCGACCTGCGCCAACAGGGAGGTAGGGACGTAGGCGACGGCTAAACCTCGAGCATAGGTCGAGGCTACGAACCCGGTAAGGTCGCACACCACCCCTCCGCCGACGCCCACGACCAGGTCGGCCCTGTGGGCACCCGAGCGCGCCAGCCAGTCGTACAGCGCACCGGCGACGTCGAGCGCCTTCGATCCCTCGCCCTCGGGCACGAATGCCACGTCCGCCTCGAACCCCGCCTCGTCGAGCGACCGGAGAGGACCCTCGGCGAGGGCGGCGAGGTTCGGGTGGGTCACGACGAAGGCCTTCTCGGCGCCGGGAAGCTCGGGCAGACGCGCCGCAAGGTCGTCCTTCAGGCCCCGTCCCACCTGGACCTCGTAACGTCCGCCGGCGGTGTCCACGGCGACCCGGTCCACCTCCCCCTTTGCGAGGTCGATGACCACGAGGTTTATCAGCCTCTCCACCACCTCCTCGGGGGTGAGGATGTCGGTGTCGACGGTGCGGTCGGCGACTGCCTCGTACAGATCCTCCCGGTTCCGGTACAGCCCCTCGGGGTCCGTCGCCAGCATCGGCCTGTCCCGGCCGGCCCCCATCCGGGCCATCGCCTCTCTAAAGCTCACCTTCAGGTATACCGCGGTGTGGCGGGCGAGGGCTGCCCGTGTTCCGGGGTCGGCGAGGGCCCCGCCTCCGAGGGCGAGCACTCCCTCGCCTCGCTCCAGCGCTTCGCCGATGACGTCTCGTTCGAGGAGCCGGAACAGTCCCTCACCCGATTCGCTGAAGATCTCAGGGATCGAACGTCCGGCCCTGGCCGCCACCATCTCGTCCGAGTCGGCGAAGGGGAGCCGGACGGCGTCGGCAAACAGACGTCCGACCGTGGACTTGCCCGCCCCCATGAAGCCGACGAGAACGATCAATGATCGGAGCGCCCCTCGATGCGCTCCTTGTAGCGAGCGAGCGAAGCTCTCAGGTCGGCCATCGTGTCACCGCCCAGCATCTCGAGAAGAGCGTCTGCAAGCGTAAGGGCTACGACTGCCTCGCACACCACCCCGGCCGCGGGCACGGCGCAGACATCGGTGCGCTCCTGAAACGCCTCTACTTGTTGACCTGTCGACATGTCTACACTTCGAAGCCGCTTCTTGAGCGTGGACAGGGGCTTCATCGCGGCCCTGACCCGCAGTGGCCCCCCGGTCGTCATTCCGCCCTCCGTGCCTCCGGAGCGGTTGGTCGCCCGTGACAGGTCCGACTCGATGGCGTCGTGGGACTCCGACCCCCGCTGCGCGGCCGTGGCGAATCCGTCCCCCACCTCGACGCCCTTGATGGCGGGAACCGACATGAGCGCGCCGCCCAGCCGTCCGTCGAGCTTGCGGTCCCAGTGGACGTGTGAGCCCAGTCCCGGTGGCAGTCCGAAGGCGATGACCTCGACCACGCCACCGAGCGAATCACCCTGCGCCCCCGCCGCGTCTATGGCCTCGACCATCGCCGCCGTGGCCCCCTCATCGAGACAGCGGGTCGCCGAGGCGTCGATCGCGTCGAGGCTCCCGGGCCCCGGCAGCCTCGCTCCGGCCGGCACTGCCGCCGCTCCGATCCTGACCACGTGGGAGACGATCGAAACGCCGAGCTCGGCCAGCAACCCCTTTGCGAGGGCCGCAATCGCCACACGAGCAGCCGTCTCGCGGGCGCTGGAACGTTCGAGCACGTTGCGGGCATCCCTGAAGTCGTACTTGAGCATTCCGGGAAGGTCCGCATGGCCGGGTCGGGGCCTGGTCAGCTCGCGCCCCCCCGG
>JACDDL010000151.1 GCA_013817045.1 Actinomycetota bacterium
TGGATCCGGGCTAAGGGACTATCTTCCTGATCGGCATCTCGACGATGTCCTCGGCGCCGAGCGCCTTGAGCCTGGGAATCAGCGTGTTGATCTCCGCCTTGGGGACGACGGTCTCGATTGCGAAGAAGCCCTCTTCGGCGAGCTTGGAGACGGTTGGCGCTCTCATCGCCGGCAAGAGCTCGATCACCTTGGGCAGCGCCTCCACTCCGACGTTCAGCTTTACCAGGACTCGCCGGCGCGCGTCGATAGTCCCTCGCAGCAGGATCGTGATCTCTTCGATGGCCCGCCTCTTCGACTCGTCGGACCACGCGGCCTGGCTCGCGATTAGCTGCGTCCTTGATTCGAGCAGCACATCCACGACGGTCATTGAGTTACGCGCCAGAGTCGAACCGGTCTCGGTAAGGTCCACGATCGCATCAACGATTTCAGGCACCTTCGCTTCGGTGGCGCCGTAGGACATGAAGATGCGAACCGGGATGCCGAGGCGATCGAAGTAGGCCTTGGTGAGGTTGGGCAACTCGGTTGAGATGCGGGCGCCGGGCTTTATCTGCTCCGGCCTCGTTATGGCCGCATCGCTTGGCACCGCCAGCACGACCTTGACGGGCCGATCGGTTTGCTTCGAATACTCGAGCGAGGTGACCTTCACGACGTCCGCGCCCGTCTCGGCTATCCAGTCCTCGCCGGTGACGCCTATGTCGAAGAAACCCTCGGCGACATACGTTGGGATCTCCTGCGGCCGAAGTACTGCGACCGACGCCACGCGCGGATCATCGATCGAGCCTCGGTAGTCGCGCTCCGAGCCCCGCAGCAGCTTGAGATCGGCATCCTCGAACAAAGCCAAGGTGGCTCTTTCCAGAGAGCCCTTCGGCAGAACAAGCTTCAGCACCTGGGTTAGATGTCGGTCGCCGGCTTGGGCAGAGCGGTGAGAAGATTCGCCATCTCGATCGCCGCCAGAGCGGCTTCGAATCCCTTGTTGCCGGCTTTGCCTCCAGCGCGCGCCTCGGCCTGGGCGCTGTCGTCGGTAGTGAGAACTCCGAAAGCAATAGGGATGCCGGTGGCCGCGGTCGCCTCGGCGATTCCACGCGCCGCATTTCCTGCGACGTAGTCGAAGTGGGGGGTTTCGCCGCGCACGACCGCACCCACGCAGACAATCGCATCGACCTCCTTCGAGGCTGCGATTCTCTTGGCTGCCACGGGTAGCTCGAAGGCGCCGGGCACCCAGACAACCCAGATGTCGTCTTCGGCTGCGCCGTGACGCCTCAGGCAATCCAGCGCGCCGTCGACCAGGTGCCTGGAAACGGTTTCGTTGAACCGGCCCGCGACAACGGCTACCCGCAGATGGCCCGCATCCAGCTCGCCGGAGAAACTGCGCATTACGCGGTTCCTTCGCCTTCGCCCGCCGGCTCATGCGCAACTTCGACATCTCCCGCGGTGAGCACCGTCTCGGGGGCGGTCACAAACGCTTCGAGGAGGTGGCCCATCTTCTCCTTCTTCGTCTGCAGGTACCTGAGATTCTCCGGATTCGGCGCCGTCTCGAGCGGGACCCGTTCGACGATCTCGAGTCCGTAGCCCTCGAGGCCGGCTCGCTTGGTGGGGTTGTTGGTCAGAAAACGCATCGTGGTGATTCCCAGATCGCCGAGTATCTGAGCCCCAACACCGTAGTCACGCGCGTCGGGCGGAAAGCCCAACTCGATATTGGCTTCGACTGTGTCGAGTCCGCCGTCTTGCAGCGCGTAGGCCTCGACCTTGTGACGGAGCCCAATGCCTCGTCCCTCGTGACCGCGTATGTAGACCAACACTCCTTCGCCTTGCTCCTGGATCTTTCCCAGCGCGTCGGAAAGCTGCAGTCCGCAATCGCATCGGATGCTGCCGAGCACATCTCCAGTGAAGCACTCCGAGTGAACCCGGACCAGGACGTTCTGTTTACCCGCAGGCTCACCGGCGACGAGTGCCATGTGAGTGCGGCCGTCGTGGGACTCATAAGCGACTGCGCGAAACACTCCGTGGCTCGTGGGGATGCGCGCCTCGGTTACCCGATGCACAAGTTTCTCGGAGCGGCGCCTATAGGCGATGAGATCGGCGATGGAGACGATCAGAATGTCGTGCTGAGCCGCAAAGCGTTCGAGGACGGGCAAGCGGGCCATCGATCCGTCTTCGTTCACCAGCTCGCAGATGACCCCCGCGGGGTACAACCCGGCGAGGCGTGCGAGGTCAACCGCCGCTTCGGTGTGCCCGGTCCGCCGGAGCACACCTCCTTCGGTGTAGCGCAGCGGAAAGATGTGACCGGGCCGAGCAAGGTCCGCTGGCTTGGTGATCGGGTCGACGAGCGCCCTGATCGTGCTGGCACGATCGGCCGCCGAGATTCCCGTGGTCGTCCCCGCACGCGCGTCGACACTGATGGTGAAGGCGGTCCCCATGAACTCGGTGTTGTGGGATGCCATGGGTGGCAAATGAAGCTCTTCGAGGCGTTCTGCTTCCATCGGAACGGTTATGAGGCCGGAGGTGTGGCGGACCATGAAGGCGATGTGCTGAGAGGTAACCTTCTCCGCCGCGAAGATGAGGTCGCCTTCGTTCTCGCGATCCTCGTCGTCGACCACGATCACCATGCGGCCTTCGCCGATGTGTGCGATCGCGTCTTCTATCTTGTCAAACGGCATGGCTGCCGTCCTTTTCAGTGTGAGCCGACATCAGGCGTTCAGCGTACTTCGCCATCATGTCGACCTCGACGTTCACTCTGTCTCCACTTTCGAGCTGCCCCAGAGTGGTCTCATTCAGAGTGTGCGGGATGAGCATCACTTCGAAGCTGCTCCCCTCCGCCTCGACAACCGTTAGCGACACTCCGTCTAAGGCGACCGACCCCTTGGGGATCAGGTAACGGCGGAGCCCCGAGTCAACCTCGAACCACATGCGGCGTGATGCGCCGTCGGCCACGACCCCGGCCAGCGTTGCAGTCCGGTCCACGTGGCCCTGCACGATGTGACCGCCGAGACGGTCGCCGACCCGAAGCGGGAGCTCGAGATTGACCGCTTGCCCCGGCCGCAAGCCGGCCAGAGTCGAGCGTGCGACGGTTTCGTTGGCCGCTTCCACGAAAAAGGCGCGCCGGCCCACTTTGCCGGCCGTGAGGCACACACCGTTGACCGCCACCGAGTCGCCTGTCCGGAGCTCCTTTGCAACCGCGCGTGAGGTGACCTCGAGACCCAGCACCCCTTTGCGCCGGCGGGCGCTGCTCAACACCCCTGGTTGGACGATGCCTGTGAACATTCCTCTCCTTGCGCCGTTTCCTTGCGCCGTTGCTCCCGAGGGCCCCCGGCCGCCTCGAACGGTCACCCCGGCGGGCGGTAGGTGGCGATGACGTCGTCGCCGATGCGCCTCACCTCCTCGCAGCTCCAGCGTAGGGCCTCGGGCATCGAGACCACTCCAACCGGCCCCACCGCAGGGCCTCCCGCCCCGAGCAGCACGGGACCATGGTGGAGGCTGAGCCGATCCACCAGTCCCAATGACAGAAGCGACGTCGCCAGCGCCGCACCACCCTCGCAGAGCAGCTCCACCCAGTCCCGGCGCGCCCCCTGTCCCCCTCCCAGGGCGTCGAGCAGGGCCGCAAGGTCCACGCCCCCCTCGGACCCGGCCAGCACGAGCACATCCGCTCCCAGCTCGGCCCACCCCTCTCTGACGGCAGGCGGTGCGGATTCGGTCGTGGCCACCACGACGTCATGGTTTGAAAACAGCCGGGCGCCCATCGGGACACGCCCGGCCGCATCGACCACGAGCGTCGCCGGTTGCCGGGTCGGGGCCACGTCGTTCACCCGGAGCGAGGGGTCGTCGGCTAGAACCGTCCCGGCCCCCACCATCACGGCATCGGATGCCCGGCGCCGCGCATGGACCTCACGGCGCGCCCCCGGACCTGTTATCCACCGGGCGGAACCGTCGGGCGCCGCCAACCGCCCGTCGAGGCTCAGGGCCAGCTTGAGCGTGACCCAGGGCCGGCCGGTGAGCCGCTGATGGGCCCACTCCCGGTTGACGGCCCGGGCGTCGTCCTCGAGCACGCCGGTGGTCACCTCGACGCCGCGATCGCGCAGGTAGGCGAAGCCGCGTCCCCGGGCCCTCGCGTCGGGGTCCTCCATCGCCGCAACGACCCGGGCGACGCCTGCGTCGACCACCGCAGGGGCGCACGGCGGCGTCCGGCCGTGGTGCGCACAGGGCTCCAGGTTCACGTACATGGTGGCGGCGCGGGCGTCCACCCCCCGGAGCGCCTCCGTCTCCGCGTGGGGCGTTCCGCTCCCCCGGTGGATCCCCTGGGACAGGACTTCGCCGTCCCGGACGAGCACCGCACCGACGCGGGGGTTGGGAGAGGTGAAGGACGGTTGGAGGGCGAGCTCGATCGCCCTCGCCATATGGGCGTGGTCCTGATCGGAAGACATCAGAGCCTGGATGTGATTGCTTTGTGGATGCGCTTCACGAGAGCGTCAGCCGAATGCCTCTGACGGCTCGAGCCTCAGACCGCGGGCGAGCTCGGCGCCAGACATCGCCCGCTTGCCCTCGGATTGAGCGACGGCCACCTCCACCGGATCGCCCCCCGTGCCGGCCAGCAGGGATTCCCCGGCCAGCAGCTCGCCGGGTGCCAGCGCCGGAGCCCCCTCGCCGGCGGTGGCGACCTCGCGGATCTTGATGCGCCGGCCCCGGAAGGTCGTCCATGCCCCCGGGGCGGGCTCGAGGCCCCGCACCAGGTTGTGGATCACATGGGGAGGCTTGCTCCAGTCGATCCTCGTCTCCTTCTCAGAGATCTTGGGCGCGTAGGTGGCCGCCCTGTCGTCCTGCGGCTGGGGCGGCACCCTGCCGGCCGCATAGTCCAGGACGGTGGGTATCAGGAGGTCCCCTCCCACCGCCGCCAGCCGGTCCCCTAAAGAGGCCGAGGTGTCGGCCGGGGACACGCCCACCGCGCGCGCGGCGAGCACGGGGCCCTCGTCCATCCCTTCGGTGACGACCATGATCGAGACGCCCGTCTCGACGGCGCCGTCCATGAGGGCTCGTTGGACCGGGGCCGCTCCCCGGTATGCGGGCAGCAGGGAGAAGTGAACGTTGATGAAGCCCAGATCGGGCACCTCGAGGAGTGTCCTGGGCAGGATCTTCCCGTAGGCGACCACGATGCAGACCTCCGGCGTCAGGGCGCCGACGACACCCTGGAAGGACGGGTCGGTGATGCTCTGAGGCTGGAGCACCTTTATCCCGGCCGCCTGTGCGGCCGCCTTGACCGGCGACGGGCGCGCCCTCAGGCCCCGCCCCGCCGGACGGTCCGGGTTGGTTACGGCGGCGATGAGCTCGAGCCCGGAGGACAGCACCGCCTGCAGGCTCGGGACCGCCCACACGGGAGTGCCGAAGAAGATGGCCCTCAGAGCGTCTCTCCATCCATGGCGCCGTTCCCGCCTCGATCGGGCGCCACGCTCCTGGGCGGAAGGCCGAGCGCCTGCTCGCGCAGCCGGGACAGTGCCTCCCGGCGATCCTCGGGAGACAGGCGGTCGAGAAACAGAACGCCGTCGAGATGATCGGTCTCGTGCTGGAGGATGCGAGCGAGGAAGCCCTTGCCCTCGAGGTCGAGCGGCCTGCCGTCGACGCCCGTCCCCTCGATCCGGGCGACCTCCGAGCGCGCCACCGGATAGAAGATGCCCGGGATCGACAGACAGCCTTCTTCGTCGTCGATCGGCTCCCCCGCCAACGACACGACGGTCGGGTTGATGACGGCGCCGGCCTCGCCCTCGTGCTCCCATACGAAGATCCGTTCGGAGACACCCACCTGGGGAGCCGCCAACCCCACCCCGGGGGCATGACGCATGGTGTCGATCATGTCCTCTATGAGGCGGCGATGGACTCGCGCAACCCGCTCGACCGGCCGGGCGGGTTGGCGTAGCACCGGGTCACCCCAGGTTCTTATCCGAAGAATGGCCATGACGTGGTCCGTTCGCGCGGGATGGGTCTAACGGGGGTCGACGTCGACTCCGAGCCGACTCCCGGCTGGCACTGAAGCGAGAATACCCCTTAGCTCCGCGGCCACCTCTCCGGCGTCGGCGCACTTGGCCAGGAGCTCGCCGGCCTCCCGGACCTGCCCGCCCCGGCGGGGGGTCGGGGACGCCGGGATGGGTCCCAGCACGAGCGCCCCGGCGCGCCGGCAGACGGCCAGCACGGCCTCCAGCAACGCGTCGCGGGCGGGCCCCGAAGCGGTCGCTTTGAGCAGCTCGCGGTAGGGCGGATAGAGGAGCTCGGCGCGCCCGGGCAGCTCCCGTTCGAGAAAGTACCCGTAGTCGGCCCTGGACACGCCCTGCAGCGCGTGGTGGCCCGGCTCCGAGCACTGGATGACGAGCCGGCCCCCGTCAGATGCAGGGCCCGCCCACTCGGCCATCTCCGACAGCGCCTGAAAAGCGCTTTCCGCCGCCCGCCAGTGAGGCCGCCGGATCAGCGCATCGGCATCCAGGACCCCGACCAGCTCCACCGGCGGGCGTATCGCTGCCTTCGTGCCGATCCACGTCGTGACGTAGATGTCTGCCGTCGCCAGGGCATCGTGCGACTCCTCGATGACGTCGGGGTCGATCCGCGCAACCGCGGCACGGGGAAACGTCAGCCGGACCTGATCCGCGAGGCGTTCGCTTCCCGCCCCCAGAAGCCTGAAGTCGTCCGCCCCGCACGACGGACATGCCGCCGGCGCGGCGGCGCTCCACCCACAGCGGGGGCAAGCGACCGCGGTGCGCCCGTGGTGCGATGCGACACCGGCTTCACAACGCGGGCAGCGGAGCGACCGTCTGCACGCGGCACACCAGACCGTGCGGGCGTAGCCGCGGCTCGTCGCAAGCAGGGCGATGCGCCGGCCCCGCCGGAGGGTGTCGCTGATTCGGCGATGAAGGTCGGGGGCGAGAGCGCGTCCCTCGGGGCGGTCGATGAGCTCGACGATGGGGCGTGCCGCCCGGCTCGCCGCCCGGGACGGAGCGACCGAACCGATGCGGCCCCACCACGCCTGCGCTCCCACCTCCACGGACGGACAAGAGCTCGCCAGCACACAGACGGCCCCCTGTAACCGGGCGCGCTCCACCGCGACCCGGCGCGAGTCGTAGGCCGGGGACCGGTCTTCTTTGTAGGTGCGATGGTGCTCCTCGTCGAGCACGATGAGCCGCAGAGAAGGGGCCGGTG
>JACDDL010000024.1 GCA_013817045.1 Actinomycetota bacterium
ATGCGATCCCTGCCGTTGCTTCCGTTGAGGATGTCGTCTCCACTATTTCCACAAACCGTGTCATCGCCGGATCCGGCATTCACGGTGTCATTGCCCCCGCCTGCGTAGATGACGTCGTCGCCCGACGTGCCCGTCAGCGTTTCACCCGCCGAGGTGCCCACAATTGTTGACTGCAGTCCCTGACAAACCGGTGCGGCGTAGGCAACTGGAGCAGCTAGTGCAACCAAAGCGACTGCACTCATAGCAATCCCGATTTTCTTCACTCTTCCCCCTATGGTCGAGAATGACATCGATCAGGAACCCGGCCTTCGATCCCCCCACCTATGTTGACAACGAACCTCCGGCCGAGAAGTTGCGCCTTCGGATCCATTATTCGTATGGATCGGCCCGGCCCTTTTCAGACCCGCAAGGGGCCCGGGAGGGGGAGCCGTAGAGGCGCTGGCCCCGACACCTTCACCCCTGGTCGCGCTCTACCCCCGCAGGCCTGCCCCCGAAAAACGGCCGGCGATCTCAACCGGAAAGCCACGGGACGCAGACATGACCGGTCGAGTTGCGGAAACTGAGCTCGCCAGCTTGATTCGTAAGTTTGTCAGTCCCAGGTGACCTGGGGTGCTTCGCCGTTGACAGCTTCCGCGACAAGTCGTGCACTCTCCTCTGCATGGTTGCGCTGTGCAGATGCCAAACGCTCGAAGGGTACGATCGCCACTGTGCGGTCGCCGCGTCGGTAGCGCCAGGTGCCGGCTACCTCGCCGTCAACCAGGAGGGCGCCCGGCCCTGAGAGTGGACGCCACACCTCGTGGCGACGCTTGCTGTTGGGGACGAGAAGGGTCCTGTCGACCTGACGCAGGTAGGGATCATTGGGCGGGACCAGGACGACGCCATGAGGCTCGGGGCTTCTGCCCACTTCGTCCATCAGAGAAGCAGGCAGATCGTAGCGTCGATCGTCGATCTGGACTCGAACGAGCTCATCGTCGACCTCGTTCCAGAGGTCAGCTGTGGCGTCACTGCCGCTTGCCGACCAATCACGGAACTGAGTCCTCGTGGTAGGGCCGTTCACCCGGAAGTAGGCATTCAATACTTTGAGGCGCGGGTGATCGATCATCTTCTGTGGATGATCGGGAGTCGGGTGCAGCATAGTCACACGCCCTTCCTCTGGACCGAGAACGATTTGTGCTTGACGGCCGGCTGCACGGAACAGTGCGTCGGGTACATGGTCTGCCTTGCAGCGTTCGCACCACTCCACAACCGCGGGTGACACGTGCTCGGTGACCCAGGTGCTGGCATCGGACTTGGATGTCGGTCCGGTCACCACGGTGCTCAAGGCAGCTGCGACGTCATCGACGGCACCGACAAATTCGGCTCCGCCATCGTCGGTGACTTGGGGACGCAGGGCGTCACGGACGAAGTTGAGATGTGTCAGTCGGTGCGCGTGGGGTGCCCCGCGCACTGACCACAGACTCACGAGCGGGCCACCGGGAGAGATCGCCTCGGCGACGGTCGTTGACCCAATCGAGCGTGTTCGCTGGATCAGGGACTGCTCTGCGGTGCCCTGCCGACTGTCCTGCACCCCGAGCAACAACAGATCATCGAGCTCATCCTGACCGGCAGCACCTCCCAAGCCATGCTTCTCCCATCTGAAGCCCAACCAGTGGGATCGCTTCAGGATGATCGCGCCAACCATGCGGCCATTTTAGAACGCGTGGCAGAACGTCGATCGGTGGTGTCGAATGTGACCACACCCGGCGCGCCCTTCGGCGATCTCGAACCACGCCAGCGTCGATACCGGCGCGCCGGGGCTCAATCGGATTGATCCAGGGTTTTCCGGGAGCGCGCCCGGGCCACCTCTAGATCTGGAGACTGTCGCGGATCTTTGAGGTAAAGAGTGACTTGACTCGACGCGCCTGAGAGTGAGACATTTTCCCTGTGTCCGACTAGGACAACGAATGGGGAGGTGGGCGTTGACCGATAGACCTGCCGCAGTCATCGACGCATTGAGGTCGGTGCACGACCCATGCTGTCGGGAAAGAGGCATCTCGGTTGTCGACATGGGCTTGGTTCGCTCCGTCTCGGTAGACGACGGTGAGGCGAAGGTCGAGCTGATGCTGACATCGGGATGGTGCCCCTTCGCCACTCAGGTGCTCTCCGCCGTCAAGGAACAGGCCGAAACGGTTGAGGGAGTAGACACGGCCTCGGTGGACGTCACCTGGGATGAAGCGTGGACCATGGACCGCCTGTCCGAATCGGCGCGCCGAAAGCTCGTGTCTTTACCGCGACCGTCCCAAGTGAGCAGCCGCGAATCCTTTGTCCGCGCACCAGACCAGGAGGTTCGAGATCATGATTGACGGTGCCCTTGTCTTCGACTCCGTTGCACACGCCTTCAACTTCGACAAAAAGAACGCCTTCGGCACGGGTGGCGAGATGTTCATCAATCACCTCTACGGCTTCCATGCCGCCTTGACTCCTGAAGGCCAGACGGTGTTGCCGGCCGATGAGTTCATGCGCCAATGGACGATCGAAGAGATAGACCGGATGGTGTACGAGGAATCCGACACCGACATGTTGGTCGCGATGCCGCTGCCGTTGACCGACTTGTTCAGAGACGGTCTGTCCCCGTGGGAGGACTGCGCAGAGCTTGCGCGTCTGAGGCCCGATCGGACCGTCTTCTGGGGCTCGGTCAACCCGCTGGAAGGCCGCGTGGCCCTCGATCTAATGGAGCGCCAGGTGGGCGAGTTCAACGCACGCGCCTTCAAGTTCTACAACGTCCGTTACGATTACGGCGAGCCGTTCCCGTGGCGCATGGACGATCCGCGCATTGCGTTTCCCATCTTCGAGAAGGCGCAGGAGCTGGGAGTCAACCTGATCGGCGTCCACAAGGGTGTGCCTCTAGGGCCTCAGCCGATCGAAGCTACGCAGACCTGGGATATGGACGGCGCGGCAGCCAACTTCCCAGACATCAACTTTGTGATCTATCACGTGGGGCTTCCGTTCCTCGATGAGGTTTGTTGGCAGCTCATTCGCCACCCCAATCTCTATGCGGACCTCGCTGCAACGATCAACTTCATCGTCCGGGCCCCCCGACAGTTCGCTGAAACGCTCGGCAAGCTGCTGTTCTGGTGCGGGGAGGACAAGATCATCTACGGGAGCGAAGCACCGATCTTCCACCCACAGTGGGCGCTGAAGGCGTTCTCCGAGTTCGAGATCCCGCAGGATCTGTGCGAGGGGTATGGATACCCGCAGCTCACCGACCAGGCCAAGCGCAAGATCCTCGGCGAGAACCTGTTGCGCCTGCACGGAATGGACGTGGAGGAGACAAAGGCGAAGATAGGAGCCTAAGAGAGGTAATGCCACTCGAGCGATGAGCTTTGAGGCCGCCCAGTGAGAACGGCGCGCCGCTCTGGAGATCGAACTTTAGGTTACGCCGGCGGAGCGAAGACGGTTTCCTGTAGTGCCCGCCTCTGGCGTATGAGGAAGAACACCCCCCACGAGAACGCCGCGCCAAGGCCGATGACCGCGACAATTGAGGCGGGGGCGACCTGCAATACGACGTAGGAGAACGCGGCAATCGCGGCGGCTCCGGGAATGGTGATGATCCACGCATACAGCACCCGCCCGGTGAGACCCCACCTGACTGCTGAGAAGCGATTCGTCGAACCGACCCCTATGATCGCCCCGGTGATGGTATGGGTCGTCGACACCGGGATACCGAGTGAGGCCGTGGTGAAGCGAGTCGCGGCTGCCGCTGTTTCGGCGGAAAACCCGCCGATGGGTTGAAGCTTAGTGATCTTGGAGCCCAAGGTATGGACAATTCGCCATCCCCCCGAGAGAGTTCCCAGCGCGATGGCTGTGTGAGCGGCCAGCACGATCGGTAGCGTTATCTCGCAGTCCCTTATCGAGGCCCCCCGATCGATGAGAATCACGGCGGCGATTATCCCCATAGTTTTTTGTGCGTCGTTGGCGCCGTGACCCAGAGAGTAGCGCGCAGCCGACAAGAGTTGCAGTTTGCGAAACAGCCAGTTGGTGCCTGCCAGAGTCCCCCGTTTGCTCGACGTGATTCTCCGGCCGACCAGGAGCATCAAATTCATCAACAGCACCGAGATGACGAACCCAACCACGGGGGAGATAACGATGAAGAGGACAGTCTTGGTTATGCCCGCGCCCTTGAGCATGCCTACGCCATTGAAGGAGACCGCTGCTCCGGCGAGCCCGCCTACAAGGGCGTGGGAGGAGGACGAAGGAAGACCGTAGTACCAAGTGAGCAAGTCCCAGGCGATGGCTCCAATGAGCGCAGCGATGAACGGTGCCGGCCATAAGCTCGAAGAGATCGAAGAATGATTTTCCGGCTGACACAACTCTGAGGCGCATTCACTCCCCTTGGCAGTAGTGAAGCGCGTCTGCTCCACGCCAAACCCGTCTCTGGTCACTCGGCCCCCCGGCTTTCTAACCTGCTGAATTCAAGTTGTCACGTGAATCCTAGGTTATGCCCACAACGATGAGCCCAGAGCACATCTAGAGGGTGGCTGCCATACGGAGAGTTATTCGTGGTCGGATGGCGGCATTCAGAGATGCGGTCTGCGACCCAAGTCTGGGGGCTCTTCCGCGCGTATGCTCGGGTGGCAGGATCCGAGTCGTCGGCGCAAGGGGAAGCGTGCAGGAATCCGCTCTGGAGCTGAACATTTGGGAGCTCCTCGCCCGGATCTTGGCCGCCGCTGCGCTCGGGGGCCTCGTGGGGCTTGAACGCGAGTTCAGCGATCAGCCTGCCGGATTTCGAACTCACATCCTGGTCTCTCTGGGGGCGGCGGTGTTCACGATGGCAGGGGCGTATGGAGTGGGGCCCTTCCTCGGAGAAGGACCTATCAGGGTCTCCTTCGATCCGACGAGGGTGGCGGCCCAAGTTGTGACGGGGATCGGGTTCCTGGGGGCCGGAGCGATCATGCGCCAGGGAGTGACCGCCAGGGGGCTCACCACCGCGGCGGCGCTCTGGGTCACGGCCGCCATCGGAACGGCGGCGGGCCTCGGCTATTGGGGAGGCGCAATCGCGGCGACACTCACCGCAGTGCTGTCCCTTTACGGCCTCAAGCGATTCGAAAAGAGCATCTTCGGCCGTTTGAAGCGGGGGCAGCATCGCCTGGTCATCGAGATGAGCCCGAAGCTGAGGCTGTCGGATCTGGCTCATACAATCGAGAATCGTGGTGGTCGCGTGCAATCGATGAAACTGATGAGCGATGAAGAAGGCAACCGGCATTTGGCGGCTACGGTGAACGTCCAGCGCGGTTCCTCCGTCGAGGCCATGCTCGACGACATAAGCGAGATCACCGGAGTCCGCAACGTCGATCTGAACTAACCGAACCAATGGTTCTTGACTCTCGCCACAACCCTTGTGGCTGATCTGTCCTCGAGCATGGCGCCATCGAACCGTACGAGGGTTGGGGACGCATCGACGATGGCGACGACAGGGAGACGACGAGAGCCGCAGCCGAGCGGTGGATTCGCGCGTGGAAGGAAGGTTGGGAGGCTCTTGACGCAAGCCCGATAGTCGCCGCCTACGACGAACAGGCGGTCCACCGATCAACGTCTTTGCGTGCTCCCGAACCCGGCGGTGTCGCCGGTTATCTCAGTCGCTGCTTTCCCGACGAGAGCGACGTCACCTCCCGCTTTGGCGTATGGGCCGTGTCGGGCTCGTATGCCCTGACCATCTACAACGCAGCGCTCGACGACGAGGCGGAAGGAGGCGAAGTGACGATCGCCGGGTGTGATGTCCTGCGCTTCTCGGATGAAGGCCTCTGCATCGAACAGCGCGGTTACTGGAACATCTCTCCCGGACGACTGTCGAACCACCTGGCGTGGCCGGCCTGACGAGCGTGGGGAGATTATGGCCGGGGCGGGCCCGCATCCACGCGCGCCCGTAGTTGCGCGAGCCCCTCGTTGCTACCAAAGCCGTCCCACTGAGACTCGACCCACCAGGTAGCGCCCGCATCCGCCCAGGGAGCCACTTGATCGACGGCCTTGATGCGGTCGTCGCCCGGGGAGACACCTTCGACAATCAGCTCGTAAGGTTCGCCGCCCTTGCGGTCCCTGATCAGCGCCGCCATGTCTTTCACCTCATCGAGGGTCGCTGCCCGCATCCCTCCGTCGCCCGGTACGTTCGGCAACAGCCCGTCGTATCGAAACGCCCGATCCATCGACTTGCGATACCCCCAGGCACCCACGCACCAGATCGGCACCCGGGGTTGCTGGACCGGCGAGGGCGGAGGGGGAAAGCTGATCGGCGTGAGCGTGTAGTGCCGACCTTCGTAGGTGAACGGTTGACCCTTCCACAGTCCGGTGATGATGTCGAGCCCCTCGTCGAGAAGCTGGGCCCGCACTCGCCTGTCGGTCTCCTCACCAACGTTTTCAAAGCCTGCATCGGTCGCGCCGAGCCCAACCGAGAGGATCACCCGTCCTTCGGACAGGTTGTCGAGTGTGACGACCTCAGCCGCGAGCTTCCAGGGACGCCAGGCCGATGGTGGTGTCAACATGGTGCCGAGCCGGATCCGCTCGGTCACCGATGCGCACGCGGCCAGAGTGACCCAGGGGGCCACGCCCCACACCGGATCGGCCAAGAAGATCGCGTCCCAGCCCGCCCCCTCCGCGGCTTGCGCGAGCTCCGGGATGGGGCGAGGATCCGCCACCGCCAGCACCGTTCCGTATTTCATCAGCCCTCCGAAATCAAACCTGCGACGAAGCACGCTTCTACTTGGGAGACGCCTCGTCCCTGCTGCCATAAATTACAAGCGACGCTTCGCCCTCCTAGTTCCTGGATTGGCGGATCGTCAACGGCGAATCAGTTTAGCGATACTTCAATTGCGCTCCCATTGACCGGCTCGGATGTGGCCTCCCCCGGTTCGAATTATTTGAGCAGGCGGGCAACTCTTTGGCCGTCAAGAGCGTTCTAAGGGAAGTACTTGCTGTAGGGGGCCGCACTTATGGGAAGGAGCCTCTCAGCACGTAGCAGCGCGTTGTTCTTCAACGATGCGAAGTGCACGGGTACATGGGAGGTTCGATGGCAGCTCTGCGCAAGGTTGAGGGGGGCGGCGAGGTTCCCGCCGCTGCAAACGGCGCCGACGAAGACCGGGACCTGGCCCTTTCGTTTCAGCGGGGCGAGACGGACGCCTACCAATGCATCTACAACCGCTACCGTTGGTCCGTCTATAACACCTGTTACCGGATATTGGATAATCGTGACGACGCTCAGGAAGCAACTCAAGAAGCCTTTTTAAACGTCTACCAAGCCCTTGGGCGCTTCAACGGAAACTACCGATTGGGCCCTTGGATCATTCGCATCGCCACCAACGTTTCCCTTGACCACCTCCGACTCCGTAGGCGCCGCCCACAAGACAGCGTATCGATAGACGCTCTCCACCGGGAGCCCCGCGCATGCACCGATGATCCCGAACAGATATTGGTGGAGAGGGCCGAAGGCGAGAGGGTGCGAAAGGTGCTCTCGTCGCTGCCTCCGGCCCATCGAGCTGCGATCGTCCTTCGGGATTCAGAGGGTCTTACCTACAGTGAAATCGCCCTGAAGCTCGGCATAAGCGAAGCGCAGGTCAAGGCGCTGCTGCACCGGGCTCGCAAGCGCTTCAAGCGGACGTGGGTGCCGGCCCCGGTTTTGTTCCCTGTCCACGCCCTCGACCGTCTAAGGGACCGCCTTCTGGTAAGCAGAGCCTCTACCGGTCTGATGGGTACCTCTCCCGTTGCGGACCTCGCGTCTGCCACCAGCTCGGTCGCGTCCAGCGGGGCCCTGGAACATGTCGCCGGGATCGCGGGCGAGCGGATTGCACCGGTGGTAGCGGCGGCGGTTATAGGGGCCGCGACGATCGCTGCATCGGTCGGTTGGGTGGAGACCGGCTCTGACCGAGATGGGTCCGAGGGGCCCGCGCCATCGGTGGCGACAAAGGAGGACAACCCCGCCGCATGGCGGGCCGGAGCCAGCGCGTCTGCCAAAGCCCCTTCGGGGAACGTGGTGGCCCCCCGTGACGAGGGGTTCGCAAATGAAAGCAACCGAGGGGACGAGGAGGCCGCCGGTGGGCGCAAGCCCTCCGGTGAAGACGCACAGATTGCCGGGTCAATTGAAGGCAAGGACAGGGAAGAGAGCAAGGACAAAAAGGAAGAGACGGTTCCGGGGGACGATCCCAGCGGAGTCGCGATCGGCTTGCCCGGGGACGGTCAGGAGTTGACGGACGATCCACCTCTTCCACCCACTGGGTGCTCCGACGGCCAGGTCAACGAGGGACTCACCGACCAGCAGGACACCGGCTGTGCAGATGATCCCGGCGGGACAGCCGAGAACTTCGATCCCTCCCCATCAGCCTCTCCGCCGCCGACTGAGTGCTCCGACGACCAAGACAACGACGGTGACGGGCTTGTCGATCTGGGGGATCCCGGCTGTGCTGATGATCCCGGCGGGTCAGCCGAGAACTCCGATCCCTCGTCATCACCCTCCCCGCCCCCTGAGTGCTCCGACGACCAAGACAACGACGGTGACGGGCTTGTCGATCTCGAGGATCCCGGCTGTGCAAATGATCCCGGCGGGTCAGCCGAGAACCCCGAGCAGGAGGCAAGCTCCACTAGCCCTCCGGAATGACCGTCGCGCTGACGGACTCTGGCCCGTTCAAGGCAGAAGGAAGCAGTGGTCCCTGTATCGCTTTCCTCAATGATGAGTCACTGGAGCATCTCAACTAACGTCATCGTAGGGGTACGGGTGGATTGGGCTGTTGCTCTGACTGCTCTTACACTAGCTCTCTTGCCGTGGGTCTTCCTAATGGCGAGTGATCCGCTCGACCATCTTAGTCACGTCGAAGCGATCGACCCCATCCCGTAGTAGAGAACCTGTTGGCAGTCTTCAGAGTCTCCAACGTCATGAGGCAGTGGAAAGTTACTTCTCAACTGCTCCTGCCGATTTGGTGAAGGTTACGACGGGATGTGCAAAGGACTGGCCATCACACCAGGGCGGATGCAGTGCGGCACCCCACCAAGGCAAAAAGTGAAAGGGTGAGTTGAAGTCAAAGCTTGTCCAGATACACCACGTGCGCGCTATCAACTGAAGCGTTACCTCGATCGGCAGCGTCCCTGTCTCGATCGACTCTCGACGTGGAAGGGATTCGGGAGGCGCTGGAGTCTGTGTACCATTGGGACAAATGCCTGCTTAACGGAAAGGTATCTCGTATGGGAAGTGTCGTCGGAGCGGTCGGGCGTGGGATCGTAGCGGGGGTGGCAGGGACGGCGGCGCTCACGCTCTCTGAGAAGCTCGAGCAGAGTTTGACGAAGCGGCCGACCAGCATGGTTCCTGCTCAAGTCGGAGCCAAGGTCGCGAATGTGGAGCCCAAGAGCGGGGCCGGCGCCGAGAAGCTCAACTGGGCCGTGCATTGGGGCCATGGGGTGACAATGGGGGCCGTACGAGGATTGCTGGGAGCCACCGCCCTGAGTGCTCCTGTCGCTTCGATCCTTCATCTTCCTCTGGTGTGGGGTGGGGACGCCGCGCTCTATACCACCCTCGGCATCGCTCCGGCTCCGTGGAAGTGGGGTGGGCAAGAGCTGGCCACAGATCTTTGGCACAAAGGAGTGCTCTCGGTGGCCACCAGCCTGGTGTTCATCGCTCTCGACTAGCTCGAAGATACCTGCCCAACAACTCACACAATCCACTTCGTTGCTGATGGATTCCTCAAGCGCCCCGAAGCTCGTGGTTTTGATGAACGGCAAGTTGTGTTCAGGCAAACGAGAACAAAGAAGGGTGCCGCAGAAGTTTCATGGAATCGTAATCTCTTACTCCTTCCTCGCCCGCTACCTCCAGTAAAATTCTCAAAGGCCGAGTTGGGGAAGGTAGGTAGAGGACGTGCGTCAAGTCAGCGCCAAGCGGCTCATCCTGATGCTGAGTGGATGGGCTGCGGGAGATGGTCCGCTGCACAAGAAGCTTGCGGGTGCGCTCCGGCACGCTATCGAGCGAGGACACCTCGCGCCCGTCATGCGCGTGCCGTCCGAGCGATCGCTTGCTCAGGCTCTTGCCGTAAGCCGCGCAACAGTGGTGGCTGCGTACGACATTTTGCGCGCTGAGGGGCTCCTTACGAGCCGCCAAGGGAGCGGCACCTGGGTCAGCGTCACTCGATCACGCACAGGAGGGCTGCCGCCCACCGCGGCGTTGTTCCCGTGGGTGCACCGCATCAGCCCGGAACACAAGGTCGTGGGGCTGCCGTCAGGAATCATAGATCTGTCTGCGATTGCGCTCTCCGCGGCCGCTCCGGTCCTGGATGGGCTCCAATCCATGACCGACCATGACTGGACTGCGCTCACATCAGTGCAGGGCTACTTCCCGCTTGGCTTGAGCCTAGTGCGTGAAGCCATCGCGCAGGACTTCGAGCAGCGCGGGATACCAACCTCCGAGAACCAGATCATCGTTACCACCGGTGCACAGCAGGGACTTGACCTCATCGCCTCCACGTGGCTACAGCCGGGCGATGGCGTGGTGGTGGAGGATCCTACCTACGCAGGCGCGCTGCCTGTCTTACGGAAAGCGGGTGCCCGTATCCTCCCCGCTCCCATGGATGGACAAGGTGTACGCATGGACGCTCTCGATCAGCTCATTGCACGAGAAACTGTCAAGCTCATCTATCTGAACCCCACATTCCACAATCCCACCGGAACTGTGTTGTCGAAGGCTCGAAGGCTGCAGATCACCTCCCAGGCGAAGAACAAGGGCATCACGATAGTTGAGAGCACCGTCCAGGCCGATCTCTCCCTAAGCGGCGCGCCGCCTCCGCAATATCTGGCGGCCTCGAGCCTGCATGACGAAGTGCTCACAATAGGCTCCATGAGCGCTCTTTTCTGGACCGGTCTGCGAGTTGGCTGGATACGGGGGCCGGCACAGTCAATCTTCCAGCTCGGGCAGGTCAAGGGAACGCTCGATCTCGGCACGCCTCTGGTAGATCAACTATTGGCGGCTCGACTGCTCCCTCGCGTCCATGAGGTGGCGCAGTGGCGCCGGAATCAGCTTCGGGAACGCCTCGAACTTGTCGCCTCAATGCTCGTCAAATTGCTGCCCGAATGGACCTGGGAAGTGCCGAGCGGTGGGACATCTCTGTGGGTCAAGCTGCCCCATGAAGGGGCGAGCCAGTTCTCCCAGGTGGCCTTGCGTCATGGAGTGATGATCCTGCCCGGCTCCTCTTTCTCTGTCCGAGAGGCCTATGACGATCATCTTCGGATCCCCTTCGTGATCGAGGCGCCGGCTCTGCGCACGGGCATCGAACGACTCGCTGCTGCGTGGAACGAGTACACCGCGCGCCGAACTACGTCTTCAATAGCATCCACAACATCGGATGACGGACCTCGGGGCCAAGCCAACCAGGCCGAGGCGGTGTCCTTCCACCACCGAGTTCAGCCGACGAGCCCTCCACACCCTTCCCTTTAGCTCATCCGGTACCGCCGCAGAACCCCTCGATAGTGCGCCTTTGAGCAGTCGGTGGTGGGATTCCCGTAATACAGACCACTTACCCGCGTATTGGCCCTGGTTCGTGCGCTTGACGTGGAGCAAAGTTGTCCCCGGCGACAAAGGCACCGGGGAGTCGCTTCAGGTCGGCAGACTGATGACAGCGGATGGCGGGCGGAAAAGGGGGATGCGCAGGCAGGGGCCAACGAAGACCTCATGCTTTGAACTCCGATTCGTAAGGATGCCGTTGAGGTATCTCTCTTGTTCATTCGGGGGCAAGAACGTCAAGGACTGCAACATCAACTCAAAGGGAGTGAATAGATGGTAAGGGGACTACGAAGACTTGCAGTGATCATCCTATCGTTGGGCGTACTCGCAAGCATGATCACGATCGGTCAGGCTCAGGAGGCCGGCGATAACAGACGCGTCACGTCTCGGGACGAAGCACCCGAAGGTGCGGTGTTCGCGATGACCAACGAGACTGACGACAACCGGATAATCACCTACAGTCGCGCGGCAAACGGCGCTCTAGACAGAATTGGCAGCATATCCACCCGTGGAAACGGGATCGGGGTGGACCTGGACACACAGAGCGGCCTAGAGCTTAGCAACGACCAGCGCTTCCTGTACGCCGTGAACGCGGGTAGCGACGACGTCACCATTTTCTCCGTGGAGGGAACCAACCTCACGTTCCTGCAAAAGGTATACGCCGGCGATCAGCCCAACAGCGTGACCATTCACGACGATCTGCTCTATGTGCTGAACGGTTCGGTAGCCGGAAACGGCATCACCGGGTTCAGAATAGCTTCGGACGGTACGTTGGCACCGTTGCAGGGCTCATTCAGGCTACTGAGCTCGCCCATCGCGGTACCAGGCGAAGTGCAGTTCAGCCCCGACGGCCGCTTCCTCCTCGTAACGCAGAAGACGACCAACGTGCTGCTGAAGCCGCAGAACGCCATTGACGCATTCAGGGTCAAGAGCAACGGATTAACAAGCGCAACGCCGAAACGGATTGCCTCCCACGGCCTTCGTCCGTTCAGCTTGGCGTTCCGCGATGATGGCAAGCTCGTCGTTACCGAATCCTTCAACGCCGCGCCCTTTGCATCCGCGCTTTCTTCCTACCGGCTGACTTCGGACGGCGGGTTGTCCGTGATCAGCGGTTCGGTCCCCAATCGACAGACAGACACCTGCTGGGTCGTCATCACCGACGACGGGCGCTACATTTTCACGGCGAACTTTGGTAACGGAACCATCTCCACCTATGGCTTCAGCTCCACTGGGAAGATCCGCTTGCTCGACGGGAACGCTGCCTTCCTGGGGACCCTCAGCCAGCCGGTGGACCTCGCCCTCAGCGCTGACAGCCGCTTCCTTCACCTGCTTCTCAGAGGCACCGGCGGAGTTGCGTCTTTCCGGATAGAGGAGAATGGCAGCCTCGATCCTCTGGGTGTGGTTACCGGGGGACTTCCGGTTGCGGACGGCGCTTCCGGACTGGCCGCCTTCTGAGAGATACCGGCCCCCGCGCCTCTCGGCGCGGGGGGAAGGTGAAGCGCGCACCGACTGAGCTTTAAGGCACTTCCCTCGCGACGACTACCTCGTCGTCGCGGGGGCGAGTGCGTCCGGCCGGCGCGGTGCGCCTTCCCCACCGATCCCTCGCAACCACCCCACGGTCGATGGAAACTTCGGGGGGCGCCATGCGTCGCCGGGACGCTCTCGGTGCAGGCGCTACTTGCGCGACGAACCACTAGAGTGGTGAAGCGATGACGGAAATCTCCCCAACCACAGCCCGCGCCGCGCTCCCGGAGGGCACGGTAACTTTCCTCTTCACCGATATCGAGGGATCGACGCGATTGCTGCAGTTACTCGGCGATGACTATCGCGTCTCTCTTGCCGCTCACCAGGACCTGCTGCGAAGGTCGATTGTGCAATTCGGCGGCCGGGAGATCGGCACACAGGGAGACGCCTTCTTCGTTGCCTTTGCAAGTGCTCAGGCAGCGGTCTTGGCAGCGGTTGAGGGCCAGCGGGCTTTGCAGAGGTACGCCTGGCCGCGAGGGGAGCCGGTCCGCGTTCGCATGGGTGTCCACACGGGTGAACCCGTTGTCATCGACGATGACTACGTGGGAATTGACGTGCATCGGGCTGCTCGAATCTGCAGCGCAAGCCACGGGGGCCAAGTCGTGATCTCCTCAGCGACGGAAGCCCTGCTGAATCGTAAAGCTTTGAGCGGCATCATGTTCGAGGACTTGGGCAGCCATCGGCTGAAGGATCTGGATCATCCGGAACACCTGTGGCAGTTGACTGCAAATGACTTGGCCGCGGTGTTTCCGCCCTTGCGCTCGGCGCAGCCGCCGTC
Source organism: Actinomycetota bacterium (assembly GCA_013817045.1). Classification (GTDB taxonomy): domain Bacteria; phylum Actinomycetota; class CADDZG01; order CADDZG01; family WHSQ01; genus JACDDL01. The sequence goes on from JACDDL010000024.1 coordinate 13,806, forward strand.
CAACGTCCCCCGTCATCTGGGAGCGCTGGTTGGTCGTCACAATGAGATGGACGATCTGCGCCGGCACATACTCGACGATGACAACCGGCTGATCACCGTAACCGGTCCCGGAGGCACCGGTAAGACGCGCTTGACGGCGACTGTGGCAGTCGACCTCCTGGATAGGTTCGACGACGGCGTCTTCTTTGTCGATCTGTCCTCCGTCCAAAGCGCCGATCTGGTGGCCCCCGAGATCGCCCGCGCGCTGCAAATCCCACTCGAGAGCGATCGCCCGGCAACAGAGGGGCTGGCAGCTCACTTCGGCAGCATGAACGTGCTGTTGCTGCTGGACAACTTCGAGCAGGTGCTGGAGGGGGCTACGGTCGTGGCAGATCTTCTCCGTGCATGCCCTGGGCTGAAAATCCTCGTGACAAGCAGGGTGTGCCTATCACTCCGAGGAGAGCAAGAGTACCAGCTCCCGCCACTTGGGCTGCCCAAGATGGCCTCGCGGCATGCAGTGGAGCGCTCGGAGGCGGCTCAGCTTTTCGTCAAGCGTGCGGCCGAGGCGCTCCCCTCCTTCAAGCTGACCGATAGGAACGCGACAGCGGTGGCTGAAATCTGCAGACTGCTGGACGGTCTGCCTCTTGCGATCGAGCTGGCGGCTGCTCGCATCAAGCTGCTGTCTCCCGATGCCATCCTCAAACGACTCGACGATCGGTTCTCTCTTCTTACCGGCGGAGATCGGGATTCTCCGTTGAGGCATCGTGCACTCCGGACGACTGTGGACTGGAGCTACGACCTGCTGACGAAAGAAGAGAGGGCAGTCTTCCGCGATCTGTCGGTATTCAACGGCGGGGCGACACTCGGCGCGATCGAAAGAGTCATCGTGAGTGAATCCGACGCTCTCGAGACTTTGGCTTCGCTTGTCAATCACAGTTTGATCAGACAGCGTGAGGAGGCCGACGGCGAAGTCAGATTCAGCATGCTCGAGACGATCCGAGAATATGCCCGTGAACTGCTCAATGCGCATTCGGCGGGACGGGAGTTGCGCGATCGCCACGCCTCCTTTTACCTTGACCTCGCCGAGGGGACTGTCGCCGGCGACGACGAGGAGCGGTTGGCCGCGGTGCGCGGGGTAGAGGTCGAGCAGGACAACATGCGCGCCGCACTCAAGTGGTGGCTGCAAGACGTACCGGACCAGGATGGCGCCTCCTCAACCCTTGGACTCCGGCTCGCATCGGCCCTGGGACAGTATTGGTACAAGCACAGCGGGGCCGTAGAAGGCGCCGCCTGGCTCGAGCGAGCGCTGTCCCAGGCGACTGAAGCGCCGGACAAGTTGCGGGCAGATGCCCTGAGGCTTCTCGGCGCCTTGATGGACCAGCAGAACGAACTCGAACGGGCAGGCGAGGTGCTTCGAGAGGCACTCGGCTACTTTCAAAAGAGCGGCGACCGACGGGGGGAAGCTTCCGCCCTCAACAGCCTTGGGGTCGTCACCCGTTCCTTAGGTGACTTCGATTCGGCCGAAAAGCTGTACTCGGCAAGCGCGGCAATCCGGCGGGAGATAGGCGACCCTGCACTGTCGGCGAGCTTGAGCAACCTGGGCATCCTCTACCTTGACAGGGGGGAACCCGACCGGGCTGAGCAGATGCTGGAGGAGGTCATGAAGCTCGATCGCGCCAAGTCCGACGCCTGGGGCATGGCGTGCACCTCTAACAACTTGGGCTTTGTCAACCTCGAACAAGGAGACACGGTAGCGGCGCGCCGCAGGATTGGTGAGGGCACACGGAGCTTCGTCAAGCTCGGCGACCTGGACGGTGTAGCCGAGGGTCTGGAAGCCATCGCATGCGTCGACGCGGCCGAGAGCCAGCCCGTCCGGGCAGCACGCATAGCCGGAGCCGCGGACTCCCTGCGACGCTCACTGGGGATTCCGCTTGGCCCCCTCGACCGGGAGCACTTGGAACGGTGGCTGGACCAGGCCCAAGATGCACTGGGGGCCGCCGCGTTCAGACTTCACCGGAGCGAGGGGGCCGAGATGACGTTCGACCAGGTGATCAACTACGCATTGGGGCCGGCAGAGTCATCCTGACGTTCGGCCCAGGCCCAGGGCTGTCTGACGGTTAAAGCGCGGGGGATCGGTTTTGTGGCGGCGGTCATTGTGCTCGCCATCGTGGCCTTTGCGGTTGTAAGGCGCTCTCGATCAAAGAATGAAGCGCGGCAACGGGAGATGCCGTCGAGCATCGGGGAGAAGCTCAGACCCGGGCGGCAGGAGGCTGGGGCAGCGGAGCTCAGGCTCGTCGGTAAGTCGAGGAGGCCCAGCGTCAACGGGCGCGAACCAAGAACTCGACCGCAAGGCCACGGAAACGGATTCGGGAACGGGAAGGTGGTTTCGCAATCCGGGAGATGAGCAACAAGCTAACCTGACCCGGAGCCACCATGGAGAATCCCTTCCTTCGCCAAACCCCCGGGTACGTCGAGTCCTTCGGATCACGCATTTTGGTTAGACTGCCGGCTATGGCCGATAACCAACGCACAACAGATGAAACCCCCGGCATTCTGGGCTCCGCAGAACGAGTGGAGAAGCCGACAGACGAGATGAGCACCTTCGAGGCGACCTCTTACTTCTTTCACAGGGCGGCCGACCGCGTCAATCTCCGCGATGAGGTCCGTGAGGTTCTCGCCGGTTCCTATAGGGAATTATCCGTTCAAGTCAAGGCGAGGATGGACGACAGCAAGGTCGTCGTCTTCCCAGGCTATCGCATCCAGCATAACGGTGCTCGGGGCCCTTACAAAGGGGGCGTAAGGTTCCATCCGTCGGTGGATCTGGGTGAGGTCAGAGCCCTCGCGGCCTTGATGACCTGGAAGAATGCACTCATCGACGTTCCTTTTGGCGGCGCCAAGGGGGGAGTGCAATGCGATCCCGCTTCTCTGTCGCAAGGAGAGTTGCAGACGATCGCTCGTCGGTTCACCTCGATGATCTCCTACATCATCGGTGTGAACCGCGACATTCCCGCCCCGGATATGGGAACGAACGCTCAAACAATGGCGTGGATGATGGACGCCTACGGCCAACAACACGGCCATACACCGGGAATAGTGACGGGGAAGCCAGTTGAGCTCGGCGGTTCGCCGGGACGGGATCAAGCTACAGGGCGTGGAGTGGTCATTTGCGCGGGCGAAGCGGCCAAACGCAACGGAAAGAGCTTAGACGGCGCGTCTGTCGTCATCCAGGGATATGGAAACGTCGGTCAATGGACGGCTGCCCTGGCGGCCGAGGAGGGCGCCAAAGTCGTTGCCGTATCGGACGCAGCCGGCGGAATCTACAATCGTCAGGGACTCGATCTGGTGCGAGTGACTGAACATCACAAAGAATCCAAATCCCTGACCGAGTACACCGAAGCCGACAAGGTTTCCAACGACGAACTGCTGGAACTCGAGTGCGACATCCTTGTTCCCGCTGCAATTCAGCGGGTGATAGACAGCAGGAACGCATCGAACATCAACGCGAAGCTCATTGTGGAAGGCGCCAATGCCCCGACAACTCCAGTCGCCGATGATGTTTTGAGAGACAGGGGAATTACGGTCGTGCCAGACATCCTTGCTAATGCAGGCGGTGTGACCGTCTCTTACTTCGAGTGGGTCCAGAACATACAGCAGTTTCAGTGGGAGAAGGGTCAGGTTAATGAGGAGCTCGAGAAGAAAATGTCGGAGGCGACCGCTCATGTTTTCGCCAGAGCTGAAGACGATAAGACCTCTTTGAGAGATGCTGCCTTCGATATCGCGGTTCAGCGTGTTGCCCAAGCCGACGAACTGAGAGGCTACGTGTAGCGTTCGGAACACCCTCCACCCCTCCAACGCCTTGAACTAGGGCGATTTCCATTGGTGAATCGTTCCTCCGGACTTGATGTGACTCAAATCGGCCTTAGCAAAACACTTGAGAAGATCGGATCAGTTAGGAGGAAAACCGGAGAGTCGGCGACGCTCCTCCCTGCGCCGCCGGGCTCAGGTGTCGGGCTCCCAGCGCGCTTAAGATCGGCGCGCCGGACTTAGGGCCGAGGTGGCGCGCCGGGATTCGGCGGCTATCTCCCCCGTGTAAAGTCGCCTTGAGCGGGCCCCATCGTCTAGCCAGGTCAGGACGCCGCCCTTTCAAGGCGGTAGCACGGGTTCGAATCCCGTTGGGGCCACCCCAAGACCGCAGTTCAAGACCACATTTCCTCTCCCATCCGTTTCCAGAACCGTTGTGGGACGCGAGTGGGACGCGAGCCGTCGAGAAAGCAGGCTGTGCGACTCCGGTACATGGTTGACACCGTGGCTCCGGTAGCTGGCTGACACTTCTCGTCGAGGAACAACAATGCCGTGGTGGGCGAATGATCAGGAATGTTCCTTGACGGTGGCCATACCGCCGGAGCGCGTCAGAGCGGCTCCTCGGTCGAGGAACATCCTCCTGGCTAGAAGTCGATGCGCATCACGACCCGGCGGCGGGTCGGGTGGCTGACCTCCTTGAAGCCGGTGGCTTCGAAGATGCTGCGGCTGCCGACATGGAGCTCCACCGACATGACCTCCTGGCCCGGCTGAAGGATCATCGGGTAGCCCTCGAGAGCACGGGCGCTGCGCTTCCGTGCGAAGTCGACGGCGGCGCCCGCGAGCGCACGGCTGATCCCGCGGCGCCGGAAGCCCGTGCGGGTGACGAAGCAGGTCACCGCCCAGACCCTGTCGTCGGTCTTGTCCTCCGCTCGGCCCGCCCAGGGAACGCGTGTGCTGCGCAGCAGGCGCGGGTAGGCGGTGCGCGGCTCGACCGCGCACCAGCCGACGGGCTCGCCGTCGAGGTAGGCGACGAGGCCGCTCGTCGTGCCCGGCTCCGGGTGACCACAGTCGGTCTGCGTGCGGAGCCGGAAAGTCAGCTCCTCGATGCCAACCGAGGCCCAAGACTCCCTGGGTTGCATCTTGTATCGCTGGCACTGGCATCTCGACGGATCGCCACGCGTGCCGAGCACAGCCTGGAAATTGTCCCAGCTCGCCTCGTTGGCGGGGACGATCGTGACCTCGGGCGTCGTCGTGTCGGCCATGCGGACACCGTACTGGTCCGCCAGCGATTCAGGGTCGGCGCGCTGCCATCGTCCGCGACGAGCGTCCGCTCGCTGGTGCTCTGTGCGACGCTCCGGGCACGACCTTGGCGACCACCCAATGATGCTTACCGAGGCGGCGGATTCGCTCGAATCCATGGCTCTCGAACATCGACACCGTGCCGTTGTGAAGAAACGATGCGGAAACCGCCCTGCCTTCGATGTCTTCGGGATAGCTCTCTACCGTTCCTCCCCCGAGCCCCGCGATCTCGTGCAGAGCACCTGCGAGCGCGGCAGACGCGACCCGTCTGCGCCGGTACTCGCTGTCGACGAAGAAACACGTGATCCGCCAATCCGGAAGGGCGCCCAGACCCTGGAGATAGGCGCGCCGGTGCTTGATGCGTGGCAGCTCATCCGTCGGCCCAAACTGGCACCAGCCCACGCAGGTGGAGCCGTCGTACACAAGGGCGGCGTGAGCCCGGCCTTCCCGGACTCGATGGTCCTTCTCGGATCGGTTCTGCGCCGCGGTCTTCGTGCGCCCTACACCCTCGGCGTGGAAGGCCATGCACCAGCAGCCGCCCCAGACACCGTTGTGGCTCTCGACCAGCCGCTCGAAGTCCGGCCAGGTCGCTTGATCCAAAGGTCTTACTCGAAAGCCCGTCATGGTCTACCCCGTCGCCGACGAGGATACGCGGCGCCCACGGGCGGGCGTTCTTCGGCGTGCCGGACGACTACCATAAGCCAAACTCTCTATGTACCGGCGGCAAATGACCGCGCCGTCGCCTGTAAGAACGGTGCACAGTTGTTACCTCACCAGCATAAGGAACCCTCGCCTTCGCTCGGCGGGGGCTCTTTATACTCCGGCTGCTGCTTCTTCTCCAGTTCGCTGAGCCGCCTCCGGACGGCGACCAGCTCCGTGTCGGGGGTTGGCAGCGGGAGGTACACCCTCGTGGTGCCAGGACAGCCGCATCGCACGACCCTCGTCGCGAGCCTCTAGGGACACATCCCCGCGAACCGGGAGGGCCTGTGGAGTATCGCCCGACCGGAAGCGACATCCCACGAGCCTGAGTCCGGCCGCGGGCACTCGGCCACCCCGCGTCATCGCGGCATGCGCGGATGTCGGCTGCGGCCGCAGCACGACGTTCCAGACTGAGGATCTGCTTTAGGGCGTATGGATTGGCCTCCATGTCACTCCCTAGGTCAGTTGTTGTGATTCCACTCAGGTTACCGTTCTCGGCGAATCATCGGTGCGCCTGCTGAGAAATGCCGTAGGATTGAGACGCACTACATACGAGAATCCTCTCTTAGGAAGGTTGCGGCCACTCCCAAGAGCTCTAAGCGGGTTTGCCACTGGATGATCGCTCTCTTAGCCACAACCCTTATGGCCGCGACAGCTTAAGGAGCTCGTGCTTCTCTCGGCAAGCGCTCCCAGGACGCGGGCCGGGAATTGGCGTGGCGAAGGACAAGCGTGTCGGCACTTACACCGGGATGCTGTCGGTTCGAGCCAAATCGACTATCGCGCGTGCGGGTACGCCGCTGGCGAGGAGCTCTGCAACTCGCTGCGAAACCACCTCGGTTTTGCCCGAGCCAGCCGAGGCGATGATCTGCAAATGGGTGCCGCGATGCTGTACCGCCGCCAAGGCATCACCTTCAAGCTCCCGGGCACTCATTCACACTATCGTCGGTGTCAACCTTCACTTGATCCTGGGCGAAACAGTGTCACTTGATGGTGTGCACTTCCTAGCCGTCAACCCGGATATCTCGACCATGGGCCTTGAGCTGAATCACCTCCTTCCGGGTGAGACCAGGAACGACCTTGAGGACTTCGCCGTCGTCGTCGATGATCCGCAGCACGGTGTCGTGCAGTTCTACGGTGACGACCTTGTGGGCATGGACGATGCCCGACTGAACGCGCTGGCCGGTGACAGAGACGGCGCCCCGACACGACACCCGGCGCCTGACCCGAACAGGGTTGGTAGCCGGGGAAGGCGACGGGCCCGCCACTCTCGCCCTGAACCGGACCCGATTCCTTGGAGACTTTCCTAACCTTAACCATCACGCTGCTATCGTCTCGACCGCCGCCGCGTAGGCCTCCCGCGGCGTCATGTGTCCGTGGCGCTCGATGAGCCACTGGCTGTTGTAGCGCTCCATGAACTCGA